>JANNWK010000282.1:0-2523 GCA_031408355.1 Myxococcales bacterium | reverse complement strand
GCATGTCGATCTGCTTGTCGCTCACCTCGAGATCGCGGCTCGATAGCTTGTAGTGCCGCAGCTGCTGCAGCACCATCGCGCGGTCGAGGAGCAAGAGGGCGTTGTCACCGCTTAGCTTCTCAGGCAGCTGCTTCTCGGAAGTGACGTCTAGCTCTGCGTTCAGAAGCTTCAGCGCCTCACGCGGATTGCCCGCGTCGAGCGCGCTGTGCACCTGCTTGGTTCTGCCCTCGTGGCCTGCGCAGGCAATCAGGCTCAGTGCCAGCGCCGCGGCGGCGCACGAGCGTGACATCAGATGATGGCTTTGGTGACGGCAGACTTGTGTTGGAAGAGGATCTGACCTGTCTCGACCTCTAGTACCTGGATGAACATGAAGTACTGAACGCGACGCTCACCGTCCTGACGCTCGTCGCTGGTGAAGACTTTGCCCGTCACTAGGTAGCGCGCGCCGATCTGCTTACCCCAAGTCGCGATCTGACTTGGGTCGAAGGCGCCGCTGTACTGCTGGCGGATCTCCGAGATGAGCTTCGGCTGCTGCTCCATGCTGATGACGCGCACGTGGCCAGCATTCACCAGCGTGGTTTCGATATCGCTGATCAGCGCGTCGAGCGCGCTCTCGACGTGCTCGGTCGTCTCATTCCGGAGCGGCAGCACGGCCACCGCTGGCATCTGCTCGCCCTCCCAGCGCTTGAGTACGGGAGCGCTCTGGAGCGCCTTCATGTTCTCCTGCAGGAGCTTCTGCAGATCGCGGCGGTCGAGCCCCGTGCTCATTGCTTGATCGTCAAGCCCTTCGACATCCTCGCCGCGCACGGCCTTCGGACCACAGCTGAGCGTCCCGAGCGCTGCGCCAACCACCATCGCCAACACGCCGAACCGACCCATGCTGCTCATGCTCATCTCCTCAAGGTGCTCAAAGTGTTAGACGAAGCCTCGTTCGGGACCATGCAAGCTGCCGCCAGCCGACGTCAAACGACCGCCATTTCCCGCGTGGTTGTGCGCTGGTTTCGTCCCGGAGGGCCGCCCCGCCCGGCCTTGCTCAGCCGGGGGTCGGGGCGCTGCCTGCGCGTCGCACGGGGATGATCTGCACGCGGCGATCGTCACCCTCACCGTCGCTGCGGGTGATGACCCCGTCGACGTTGGCGAGTGCCAGGTGAACGACGCGCCTGTCGCGCGGGTTCATCGGTTCGAAGGTGATGATCTTGCCCTGTTCCACGGCCTGTTTGCCGAGCCGCAGCGCCATGCTCGCCAGCGAGTCATCGCGACGGCTCTTGTAGCCCTCCGCGTCCACGGACACGTGGCGGCGATCCAGGCCTGGGCGGTTGATCACCCGGTGCGTCACGAACTGTAGAGCCGACAACACCTGGCCCTTCTTGCCGATGATCCGCCCGGCGTCGTGGCCGGCGATCTCCAGGTTGATCTCGTCGACGGAGTTGCCCTCACGTGCGCGCCGCAGATGCACCGTGCACTCCATGTCCATCTCGCGCACGATGGTCGTCAAGAAATCGAGCGCCTTGCGTTGACGATCGTCGGTGGGTTCCAGATCAGCCTCGCGGCTGGCGCCGTTTGCGGCGTCCTCTGCCGGCCCGGCGTCGGCGTCAGCCTTGGGCAGCGGGGCATCGTCGCCGCTGTCGTCCTTGTCATCCCAACCGCCGTCGTTGAGCTCGTTCGTTTCGCTCATGTTCATGCCTTTCCATTGCCGAGCTGGGGCGGCGCGTCGTTCGGCGCCTTGCCCTTCGGCTTGTCTTTGTTCTTGGTCGAGCCTTCGCTCCGCTTCGAGGTCTCACTTATGACCTCGACCTTGATACTGCCCTTGCCGAGACTTCGGCGGGCGTGCCACTCCACGCCTTGCTGTTGCAAGATGCCCAGGAGGCCGTTCGTGAACATGTATACCCCGAGCCCAGAGGGCAGGAACAACATGAACACCGTGAACATCGCCGGCATGAAGTACAGCATCATCTTCTGCTGAGTCGGATCACCTTGCGGCGGCATCATCTTCTGCTGGAGAAATGAGGTTGCTCCGATCACGAAAGGCAGGATGTACAGCGGATCAGCTGACGACAGATCGGGAAACCACAGGAACGGGATGTTGTACAGCTCGACGGCTGTTTGCAGGGTTCGGTAGAGCGCGAACCACACCGGCATCGACGCCAGCTGGGGCAAGCAGCCCTTCAGCGGATTGACGCCGTGCTTTCGCCAAAGCTCCATCTGCGCCAGGCCCTTGCCCTGCGCGTCATCCTTGAAGCGTTCGTTGAGCGCGTCGATCTCAGGCTTGAGTTCGCGCATCTTGATCATGCCCTTGATCGACGGCAGCGCGAGCGGGAACAGCAGGGTGCGCGCCGTGATCGTCAGCAGGATGATCGCCACCCCCCAGTTGCCGACCAGGCCGTGTACCTTCAGCAGGAAGGCCACCAGCACCTTGGCGATAGCGGAAAAGAAGCCGAGGTCGATCAGTTGGTCGAGGCGGCGGTTGCCACCAGCCGCTTCGGCCAAAAGCACACGCTCCATCGGCCCCACGTAGCTGACCAG
>JANNWK010000281.1:0-3994 GCA_031408355.1 Myxococcales bacterium | reverse complement strand
GAGGCGATAAGCCGGATCAACTTGCCCGTCGGCTGTCCCTTCATCGGGACAGAGGCGTCGAGGTTCCACTTGAGGACGCTACACGTGCACGTGGCGGGGGCTGTGGTCGCCGATCCAGGTGAGGAAGACATAGTTGTCGCGCCGGATCTTGCCCACCCGCGGACATTACCACCTGTGGTAACACTTGCAAGACCGGCTGCCTTCCGGCCCTCCCCAGGGAAACACCGGCCGGACGCCTCAAGAAGGCAAAGATTCCCGCTTCCGTTCTTGGCGAGTCGAGCGGCCAGTGCCTCTCATCCGGCGTACCTTCATCACTTCGTGAAGCTGACAGCTCAGACTGGCGAGCGCGGCGTTGTATTGGCAGTTGAAGGAACCGTCGACCTTAACAAGCTTGGGAACTTGGTAGCGCGCATCGGTATCCCACCAAGAGAATACCGGCGCGACGGCTGAGCGACAAGCACGACTTCCAGGTTGGCGAGCCACGCCCGTTCTCTAGCGCCAGCCCGGCGCTCCACAAGCCCTATCGCGAGGGGCTCGATGGCGCGTGACGCAGCGGTGTGCGTTGCGTATGATCGTGGCGTGCCGTCAGCGGATTCTGCCGAGTTTTTGATTTGGTTGGCGTCGGATCTGGCGCCCAGTGAAAGCCCTGGGAGTTTGATTGAGCGGTTTGGGCGAGGGCTGGCTGAGTTGGGAACTGGCGTGGCGCGAATCAGCGCTTGGCTGCCCACTTCGCACCCTGAGCTGTGGGGCACTCAATTGGTGTGGGTTGAAGGCACCGCCGCTGAGGTTATCTCACGGCCTCACGATATCTCTCAAACCGAGACGTATCTGAACACACCCGGGCAAGCGGTGTACGAGCAGGGCAAGCCGCTGCGCTGGCGATTGAGTGGCGATGCCCAAGCGCTGCCGTACCCCATGCTGCAGCAGTTCGCCACGCAGGGGTACACGGATTACTACATACGCCCATTCTTGTTGCACAATGAGCAGGCGTGGGTCGCGCTGGTGTCGCGCAAGCCTGGCGGGCTGACCGATGCCGACCTTGCGCTGATTGAAGATCTCTGCCGTCAGCTAGGTTGGAAGATCCGCGTCGCGGTTTCACACCAGGGGCTGGCGTCGCTGCTGCGCGTTTACTTAGGTCACAACGCTGCCGAGCGGGTGCTGGGCGGGCAGTTTCGCCGTGGCACGGGTTCGACCCTCGACGCCGCCATTTGGTTTTGTGATTTGCGCGGCTTCACTCAAATGAGCGATGCCACGCCACCGAAGGAAATGGTGAAGGTTTTGGACGAGTACTTCGAGGCCGTCGCTGGCCCCATCGAAGACGCCGGCGGTGAGATCCTGAAGTTCATTGGCGATGCGGTGTTGGCCGTATTTCCGTTCGACGAAGACAAATCGAGCGTGTGCAAGCGGGCACTGACCGCCGCGGAGCAGGCGTTTGCGCTGCTGGCACTGCGGCCCGGTCCGCCGCTGCAGATCGGCATCGGCTTGCACTGTGGCGAGGTGCACTACGGCAACATCGGGGGCCGTTCGCGCCTCGACTTCACGGTGATCGGCGCCGCAGTGAACGAGGCGTGTCGCATTGAGTCCACGTGCAAGGAACTCGGGTGCCCGCTGCTCATGTCGGCAGAGTTCGCCCGGCACCTCGAGGGCGTTGAGCTGACCTCGCTCGGGCAGCACCGCCTAAAGGGCGTGTCGCAGGCTCGCGAGGTGCTAACGCTGACACGGCTTGCACCCAATAGCGCACCGGGCGCCCATGGCTGACTCACGCCTGTACCGCCCGGGTCAGCGGCAATTGCAGCAGGAGTTTGACAGTGAACGCCTTGCCGATCGCCTGGAAGAAGTTAATCTGCGCGCAGAGTTTACCGAGAAGGATCGTGCCTTCATCGAAAGGGCCCCGCTGTTTTTTCTGGCAACTGCGGACAGCGAGGGGCAACCCAATGTCTCGCACAAGGGCGGCCAACCCGGTTTCGTGCGTGTGGTCGGCCCTGCGGAACTGGCGTACCCGGATTACGACGGCAACGGCATGTTCATGAGCCTCGGCAATGTCCTAGAAAATCCGAAAGTCGGCCTGTTGTTCATCGACTTTGAAACACCGGCCCGTCTCGTCGTGCGCGGCCACGCCAGCGTTCACCGCGACGACCCATTGCTTGAGCACACCGTCGGTGCTCAGTTGATCGTGCGCATTGTGGCCCAGTCCATCTACCCGAACTGCCCGCGCTACATCCACCGCATGAAGCTAGAGGAAACCTCGAAGTACGCGCCCGAGCCCGGCACTGCTCCGCTGGAACCCGCATGGAAGTCCTTCCCCGAGTTTCGCGACGTGGTGCTCCCACGGCGCCCCACCGCTGGTGGACACGACGAATGACTCGTTCCCTGCCTCCCGATCATATCGCCGCCCTCGAGCGCCTCGTCGAAACCGACCCCGACAAGTGGGCGATCGAAAGCAGGGGTGGCCGAGCAACCCCCGACGCCCCGACGGTCAGCGGCACCAGGCCATGAGGGGAAGAACGGGAGTATGGAGTCGACGAACAGGCGCGTGACCGCGCCGAGCAGCGGCGCGTCGTAAGCCAACCGCGCGCGAAGTGGGTGCGGCAGCGTGAAGATCCACTGCCGGGGCGGGACGGGGCAGCACGTGCTCGGTTAGATTCGGGGCGGGCTGGCACTCTTGCGACCCAGGCAGAAGGGACAGATGCCCCGCCCCTTGCACGCGAACGCCACCACTACTTGACCCTAGCCGCTGCGGTGGCGCGCATGCGCTCGTGGACCACCCGTTCACGGGCCTCGTTGGCAAGCTCCATGCTCGCGAACCGCGTTACCCCGCGCGGGAACCTGGGCGGTGAGAGCAGAAAAGCGCGATTCCAGAGAGCGCGAATGTGCTCGACCAGTGCTGGGCCCTCGCTTCGCTCCGGCCGGGGCATATCTTCCACGCTTCTAAACTTCTGGACGGGCACGGCTACTCATCCTCAAGGTTGAACGCAATGCGTAGCGCACGCGCGTCATGGTGGTCGATGGGGCGAACCGTACCTTTCTTCATTCTATACAAGCTACGAGGCGAAGCCACTTGGACAGAAACGCCAGCGGCCACCTTCACCTCTACCTCCAAATCGGCAAACAGCGTTGCTTCACCGAGCCGGGTTAGAATATCCAGATAGAGCGAGCCTTCGGGCGGGCCGTAGCGGACCGCAGGATAGTCTCCACACAAATCTTCCGCAGTAATCTGGTCGATTTCCGGATCAGACCAAATGGTTTTCAGCGCCCGGCGCAGCCGCGCAATATTCTCTTGTTCCGGCCGAACGAAGATGTCGAGATCTTCAGTGGCACGCACCAAGCCGTGCAGGTTGATGGCCACACCACCCACGACAACGTAGTCAACCCCCTCACGATTGAGGCTCTCGATCACTCGCAACGCGTCGTCGATGGCGTCCACGCCCACACCCTAACACGCGCCGCTACCGTGAGCGCGACCGTGCGGCCCTATGGCCAACGCATCCTCAGGCGCACGGCCCCCATCGTGCCGCGCAGGCGATCCGCTTCAGGGAGGGCGCTGCAGAAACAAGTCGGACTGCAGCGTGGCCACGATGAGCTCCGGGATGCTGCCACCTTTTTGTCGGAAAGACTCGGCAAGGTTGCCGGTCGTGCACTGCAGGTTGGGCGAATCGTCAACACCCGCCACGTACTTGAAGACGTGCTGGGTGAAGCAGGCGTGAGCCGCGCCGGAGCTCCCGATCTTGGTCAGTAGCTCTTCGACGTCGGCGACGGAGCCGGCGATTTCCAGCGGGCTGGGGATGTTACCCACCGTATCGAGCGGAAGATCTCCCTCCGTGGCTCTCAAGCGTCCGACGGCATCGAAGACTTCGAACGGCCACCCCATGGGGTCCATGAGCTGATGACAGCCAGCGCACGTGCCCACCGAATGCTCGCCTTCCAGGGTTTGACGCAGCGTCTTGGGAGGACCGGAGGTGCTGCGCACCGGGAACACCACCTTCACGCCGCTCTT
>JANNWK010000280.1:0-9233 GCA_031408355.1 Myxococcales bacterium | reverse complement strand
CAGGGCCGGATGACCTCGCCATCATCGTCCATCGCACGAGCGACATTGTTTCCCTGTCGCGCGATGAGCTCGAGGCCATTTTCACGACACGCCGGAAGCACTGGTCGGGCACGACCAAGATCGTGGTCTTCAACTTGCCGCCCAAGACTACCGAGCGCGTGCTCTTCGACAGCGTGGTCCTGCGCTTCAGTCCGACCCAGGTCGGGCAATACTGGATCGACCGAAAGGTGCGGGGTGGCGCTCCGCCGCCGCGCAACGTGCCGGAGCCGACGCTTCTGCTCAACGTGGTTGCTCATACGCAGCACTCGATTGGTTACGTGCCTGCATCGCTCGCGACAGGGGACGTACGTATCGTCGCTCGGGTCAGCAACGGGCAGATCGCGGCTGCGCGTAACGAACACTGGTTCGACTTGGGAGAGTTCGTATGAAGCTGGGTCCGCTCTGGCTCTTGTCAGCCCTGTTCGCTGCGCTCGCTGGCTGCAGCGATGTCGAGTGTGATCCGGACCAAATCAACACCGGGGAGTACTGCGAGACTCCGCCGGCGATGCCGGACCCAATCGCGGAAGGCGGCGCACCAAGTGGCGAGCCGAATTCGGGCTTCGGAATGACCTGCTCGGACACGAGCGAATGTCCGAGCCCCACCGACTGGTGCGCCATCCAACCGTCGGCCACCAGCGGCGTTTGCACGCGAAAAGGCTGCTTGGAGGATCCGAGTATCTGCCCCGACGATTGGGGCTGCATGGACCTGAGCGTCTTCTCACCGGCCCTTCCGTCCATATGTACTGCGCCTTGAGCATCACGGCTTAAACGGCCCGGCGGGTGCTGAAGAACCCCGCATGCTGGCCCGAACGCCAAACCAGCCGTAACGGGGTCGCACGGCGAAGTCGAAGAGCACAAAAATTCCTTTTCACTTTTCCTACCCCTCAGGACACTCAAGGCGGATCTCGGCATCTGTTTGCTCCCCGCACCGGCTCGAGGCGCCGTCGACAGCGAGATCCCCGCAGTCTGTTCGATGATAGGCTGCATCTGAAATGCGACGCATCTCAGGCTGCGCTTGCGTGGTGGCTCTGACTTCTCTGCTGACGATGGCAGGCTGTGAAGGTGTGAGCCGTGGGCCTGATGAAATGGCGCCTCCTGGCATCATCGGTGAGAGCGAATCGCCGTCGACCTGCACCGATATCGCGGTGGGCGCGACCGAACTGCAACCACTCAGCTCACTTCACTACACCAACACCGTCAGGGACCTGCTTGGGGTCGAAGGCGAAACGGCAAAGAAATTTCCGGCCGACGAAGAGGTCGGGCCCTTTCGGTTCAAAACGTCTGCAGTCACGGGCTTGCAAGCCGAGATGTACCGTGATGCAGCCGAAGAAGCTGCCGCGCTGGCGGTCCAACAGCCCTCAGATCTGGTTCTATGCGATCCGGAGCGCGAAGAAGCAGCGTGCGTCCGCCAAATCGTCGAGAAGATCGCGCCGCGCGCTTATCGTATGCCAGTCGCCGAGCTGGAAGTGACTCGCATCGTCAGCGTCTACGAAAGCGTCCGACGCGACGGAGGAACGTTCGCAAGCGGGTTGCGCGTCCTGATCGCCGCTATTTTGCAGTCGCCGAGATTTCTTTACCACCTCGAGCCGTCCGCGACTCCGCCCGGTACTATGTATCGCCTATCCGGCTTCGCTTTGGCGTCCAGGCTCTCTTATTTTTTGTGGGACTCGATGCCCGATGATGCTCTTTTCAAGTCCGCCGAGACCGGTGAGCTGGAGACCGAGGCGGGGCTCCGCGCCCAAGTGGATCGCTTGCTCACCTCACCTCGCGCGCGCGAAGCAGTGGGTCGACTTCATCGCCAGTGGCTCCGCGTCGACGACCTCGGAACTTTGACCAAGGACCCCGTCCTTTTCCCTAGCTTCACTCCCTCGCTCGCCTTAGCGATGCGGCAAGAGATTACTGATTTTGCCAATCACGTCATCTTCCAAGGCGACGGGCGTCTCGGCACGTTGCTCACCGCAGGTTTCACGGTCACGTCGAATCCCGACCTGCTCGCTCTCTATGGCCTCACGGTCCCTCAATCGGACGGAACCGTCCTTCTCGATCCTACGCAGCGTGCTGGCCTCTTCACCAGGGCAGCACCTATGGCGGCACTTGCCAGCTCGGGCGAAGCATCCCCCATCAAGCGTGGGGTCTTCGTGCGAAGGCACCTGCTGTGCCAGCCCTTGCCTCCCCCGCCGGAAGCGGTGGTCGCGCCCAACGTGGACGCCAATGCCTCGACGCGCGAACGGTTCGCTCAGCACTCCGCCGACCCCGCCTGCGCCGGCTGCCATCGCCTGATCGACCCAGTGGGTTTCGGGTTCGAAAACTACGACGCGATAGGAGCATACCAAGCCGCGCAAGGCGGGGGGCTAGTCGACGCATCGGGGGAGCTGACTGATACCGACGTCAACGGAGCGTTCAATGGGGCGCTCGAACTCTCCGCCAAGCTGGCCGAAAGCGCCGAGGTTCGCAACTGCGTGGCCTCACAATGGTTTCGGTTTGCCCTGGCGCGCACGCCGGCCGGCGAGGACGCATGCGCTATGGGACGGGTCCAGGACGCTTTCGCCACGAGCGGCGGTGACGTTCGTGACCTCGCCCGTGCCATCGTCGCTTCGGACTCCTTCCGCTACGCGCGAACAGGCTTGTGAGCGTGAAAACACAACGACTTCGAAGGCGAGGACCGACATGAGGGCACCTGGCTCCGGGGACTTCAAACGACCCAATCGACACTTCTCACGCCGCACCGTGCTGGCTGGGCTCGGTGCGGCAGCGGGCCTTTCGCCATTCCTGCCGCTACTCGAGCGCGAGAGTGCAGGCGCGCTTGCCGCACCACGTACTCGGCTGGTGCTTCTCTTTTCTTCCAACGGGTCGCTGCACGAGAAGTGGGCTCCCATCGGAAGTGCCACCGACTTCCAGCTGAACGAAATGATGGCGCCACTCCAAAGTCACAAAGACAAGCTCGTCATTTTGGACGGCCTTCGTAGCGAGCATCGATTCGAAGATCCAGGCGATGGCCATCAGCAAGGAATCGCCAAGCTGTGGACCGGGAGCACCCTGGTCAAGGACCCAACGAGCGGCCAACCCTGGGGCGGGGGACCATCGATCGATCAAGTCGTCGCCAACGCCATCGGCGGTCAGACCCGTTTCAACAGCTTGGAGTTTGGCGTGCTCCCCGATTTTCGTCAGGACGGCTCGTCCGTCTTCAGCCGCATGTGCTACTCGGGCGCGCGCCAGCCGGTCGCGCCGGTGGGGGATCCCTCACAAATGTTCACTCGTCTCTTTGCCGATGTCGGCGTTGGACAAAGCGCTTTGCAACGCGTGCAGGCGGAACGCCGCAGCGTACTCGACCTGGTGAAAGGTGATCTCGCCGCTTTGCAGCCTCACTACGGCGCCTCAGATCGCATCAAGCTCGACGCACATCTCACCGCGATTCGCGAGCTCGAGATGCGCAACAACGCCCCGATTGCAATGTGCAAAGCTCCTGCCCCAGGTGCCGCGGTCGATGCCAACAGCAACGATGACCTCCCCGTGATCTCACGCCAAATGATCGAACAGCTCGTGATGTCATTTACATGCGATCTCACCCGCGTAGCGAGCTTGCAGTGGTCGTCATGCGGTTCGATCGAGGAGTACGGGTGGCTCATCCCCGAACTCCGCAACGAGAGTGTACTCGACATCACGACCAACACCGCCGTCGTGGCTCACCATCACGGCATCGGGCACATGGACGATGCGGATCCCAGAATGACTGCTTGGCTCACCAAGATCCAGGCCTTCTACGCGTCGGAGCTCAGCTACATGCTCGACTTGATGGCTGCGATCCCGGAAGGCGACGGAACGATGCTGGACCACACGGTCATTGTATGGGGCAACGAGCTCGGCCGGGGCAACTCGCACAGCAAGCACCCGATGCCATTTCTGTTGGCCGGTGGCGGCAGCGGCAAAATTCGCGGGGGCCGCTTCTTGGACTTCGGCGACTTGAATCACCAGCGGCTATTGGTGTCGCTTGGCCAGGTCATGGGCCTCGATGTGCAGACGTTTGGCAACGAGGACGTCGGGTCGGGTCCGCTGCCGGGCCTCTTGTCGTGATCTGGCTTCAATTCGCAGAGACTAGAGGAGTAAACGCTATCCGGCGCCCCAAGGCGCGAGCGGTTGCCGTTGACGACGTCTCGGCCGCACGCGAGGCTCCCGATCTCACGAGCGCTCCTAAATATTCATTAACACAAGGAAACTTATGCGCCAGTCTGGACGGAAGGCGCTCCGTTCCGTAGCCGCTGGCTTGACGTCCGCCGGGACGATGTCGCCGGAGCGCACTCGAACGATGTCGCCAGGGACCAACTCCCGAGCGGGCTTGATCTGCCAACTCGCGTCACGCAGCGCCCGCGCACTGACTTGCAGACGCCGCCGAAGTGCCTCCACGGCGCCGGCGGCTCGATGCTCCTGCGTGAAGCTCAGCACGGCTTTGACGACGAGCAGCGAGCCCACGACGGCAAGATCCGAGTATTTCCCGAACAGCGCCGATAGCACCATGATGACCTCGAGCATCCACGCCGAAAGACCCCAGAACTTGCCGAGAATGACCCGGAGCGGGTGCTCCTTCCTTTCGGCTACCTCGTTGTAGCCATGCTCCGCCCTGCTGCTCTCCACCTCGGCTTGGGTGAGACCGGTTTTGGCGCTCACGCTGCCCGGCTGGAGGCCGTCAAGCGACCGTCTTCCATCTGATAAATGGCGTCGAAGACGTCGAGTGAACGGTGGTCGAGTGTGACGACGACTACCGCTAGGCTTGGTTGCCCCCTCGGTGGAGCTCCGCGTACCTACAGCGTCACCCTGGCGGTCCGTACAGTGCCGTGGCCCGCAAGCTTGTTCACTGACCGACCGCGTCGGATGCGCCTGGCGGTGCACTTGGGCGCGGCGGCGCCAGTGCCCCTATAATGTTCCGCTCATGACTCAACTGACCAAGCTGCGAGACACTAGCTCGGCTAGCAAAGCCCCGTTTGGAGGTCGCCCGCCATGTTTCCTGCCTGGCGCGGCCCGTCGCCTTCGACTTCCATTTGGAAGTGAGGTGCGCGTTCAACCATGACGACATTTCGTTGGTCTATTCTGGCTGTGGCGGTCCTCGGTTGCTCCGAATCTTCTAACGGCGGCTCCTTGCCGGCTGGGAGCGGGGGCAGCGGCGGTTCGTCGACGACAAGCGGCGCAGGGGGCGGCGGGTCTGCGACCCCGTCAACCAGCATGCCTGCCAGTGGTCGCCGCCTCACTCGAGATGAGATCTTCAACACGCTCGGCGAGATCCTGGGAGTCGACATCACGCCTCTCAAGGGCATCATCAAAGAGGACTCGGGCGCGGACGGTGGCTTTCGCAACTGGCGGTCGGCTTTGCTTCCGTCCGGGGCCCGCACCGACGGGTACGAGCAGGCGGCTATTTACGTAGCCAAGACGATGACGACGGACACGATCGCCAAGTTTGCCAGCTGCCAGAACACTGCGGCCCCGTGCACCTCCGGCTTCGTGAGCTCGCTCGGTCGTCTGCTCTACCGTAGGCCCTTGACCGACGCTGAAGTCGCAAGGCTCGTGACACTCTTCGACGTCGCCGTCGGCCAGGGTGACGGCTTCGAGAGAGGGGCGCGACTGGTCGTTCAAGCCATGCTCCAGAGCCCGTACTTCCTGTATCGGTTGGAGCGAGCCGATCGAAACGACCCTGTTACGCAGTTGGCGCGTGTGGATTCCTACGAGCTAGCGTCGCGCTGGTCGTTCTTGCTCTGGCAGTCGGCGCCCGATGCGGCTCTGCTTGATCGCGCGCAGCAGGGGACGCTCGACGCGACGCTGGTCGCTTCGATGCTCGAGTCCCCCAAGGCCAGGCGCGCGGCGCGAGGATTTTTCGATGAGTGGCTGGGAACCTACAAGCTAGAGACTAAGGCGCTCGATCCCGTAGCCTATCCAGCGTATTCGCCGGAGCTGACGAAGGAGATGCGGGACGAGTCGCTCAGCTTCTTCGAGAAGCTCGTGGTCGACGAACGCGGTTCTTTCCTGTCTGCCTTCACCAGGCAGTCATCCACCATCGGTCCCTCTCTGGCAGCGCTCTACGGTGGAGGCGCCGTCGCGGGTATGCAGGATTGGACGAACGACAGCACGCGCGGTGGCTTCCTCACCCAGGCCGGGCTCATCATGGCGCACACCAAAGTCGAGGAAACGTCGATCGTTGATCGCGGCTTGTTTGTTTTGAGGAGCTTGATGTGCGGCGACGTGCCGCCCGCACCGCCCGGCGCGGCGGCGCAACTCGCGAATGTCGACATCAGTCTCCCGCAGCGAGTGCGCTTCGAACAGCATCGCGAAGATCGCGCTTGTCAAGGCTGTCACTCGGTCTTCGATCCGCTGGGCAACCCCTTCGAAGCCTACAGCGCCCTCGGCCAATTCAAGACCCAAGACAAGCACGGCAATCCGATTCAAGTTAGCGGCAGTCTGACCTTGGACGGCGTATCGCGCGACTACCAGAACCTCGAGGAGTTCTCGGCGCTGCTTGCCCAGAGTCCGCAGACTGAGAGCTGCGTGGTCCAGCAGCTCGCGAGCTACGCATTCGGTCGCGCTATCGACAGTTCCGACCAACCGTTCGTCGGCGAACTCACCGCGCGTTTCCAAGAGCGCTCTCATGATTTCCTAGGTCTATTCCAGGACTTGGCGGTCTCGCCCGGGTACCAATTCGTTCCACAAGAGCCGGTAGCGGCGGCTGCCGCACAGGAGGCCCCATGAGCACATCACCCAGCCGAGCCTTGCAGAAGCTCACCCGCCGTCGCTTTTTGCACGGAGCCGGAGGCGCCGCCATTGCGCTGCCACTACTGCACAGTGTGGGAGGCAGCGCTCAGGCGCAGGTCGGGCAGACCCCCGAACGCTTCATCGGTCTGTTCGTCGCACAAGGACTTCCGAAGGTCATCACGGACTCGTTCCTCGACTACGTCCATCCCACCGGCTCGCATCCGCTACGGTCGTTCATTCCGTTCAAAGACCGGCTCACCATGGTCAGAGGACTGGATGTCCAGACCCAACACACCAATCCCAAGACGCCGCACTCCAATGGCTGCGCTTCCTTCATGTGCGGCATGGACTGCAGCAGCCGAGAGACCAAGGGCGGCCCCACGCTCGACTGGATCTTCAAGCAAGAGAAAGCGCCAGACACCCTGCTACCCACGGTCAATACTGGCGTTTGGGGCGCGGACGACTCCGACGAGTTCTATCGGATCATACACTCTTGGCGCGGCGTCAACGCGCCGAACGAGCCGACGGCTGACACGAAGGAGCTGTTCAGATCCGTGTTCGGCAGCATGCCCAATCCCGGCGACCCGGCTGGGGACAAGGAGAACGGTTACCGCAAGAGCGTGCTGGATGCAGTGATCGAAGACTACAAGTCAGCGATGAGCGACGCCTCCGGCTTCAGCCCCGGTGTGCGAGCGCTGATCAGCAACCACCTCGACACGGTTCGCGAGCTCGAGAAGCGCATCGGGGCTCTCGGGACCACCACCTGCGGTGCCCCGGCGGAGCCGCCTAGCATCGCAGGTAGCGGAAAATTTCCGCCCGTCGTCGCGAATTGGCCCGAGATCTGGGACATCGTTTCCGACCTATACATTATGGCCTACCGCTGTGACTTGGTGCGCAGCGGGACTTTCATGGTCGATAGCGGAGGGGACAAGTGGCCGTTCCAAGGCAAGCACGGCACGACGGACAACGTTCACGGCACCACGCTCCATAACTGGCAGTCAGCTGAGCACGCCCCGCTGGCCTACGAGATCTTCGAGTGGTATTGGGACAAAGCGGGGGATTTCCTGACGCGTCTCGACGACCCGGCCTTCCAGGATGCCAACGGGGCGACCCTGCTGGACAACACGACGGTGCTCGTGGGCACCGAGCTGGGTGATCCAAGTCACAATCTCAATGACTTCACGTTCATGCTCGCCGGGGGGGACGCCGCTGGCAAGAGCCCCTTCACGCGAGGCGCCCACACCTTCGACGGGAAGACGGATGTCGACTTCTACAACACGGTGCTGACAGGCCTCGGCATCCAGAAGCGCATCGGCGAGACGAAGTACTACAGCGGGGATCTGTCGTTCCTGGCCTAGAGCCCCGGTGATGCTTCTGCGTCGGTCCTCACGCCGCGCGCTGCTAGGCGGCGCGCGCCAGCGAGCGCCCGATCCAGGTCGGCAAGGTCAGTGCGAAGGCGAGTGCGACCGAGCACTCAAGGAGCCGAAAAGTTGCTGGCTGGGTCAAAATTGGCCCACTCGGCGCTCAGGGCCACAGGGCCGATCGATAGATCGATAGCTCGAGGCTCGCCCACGGGCGCACGGTCCAAGGCACGAAGAGGGTTTAGCGTTGACCTGCGCACAACGGCAGCTTCTGCAATTCGGGTCGCGATTCGGCAGCATCCCCTCGCGGCACAAACTCGATCGAGTCGGGCCTCCGGGGATCCTACGCTTCTATCGCGCTGCAGCTCTGCGTCACGTGGCCACCATCGACGCCGCACTCTGCCAGCGGGAGACCGGCGGCCTGGAGCACGCTGAGCAGGACTTGGCTGGTGTTCTCGCCGTCGGGCGAACGATAGTGCACGCCCGGGTACTTCAGGTGGCCACTGCCGCCGCCTGCCACCAAGATGGGGTAGTCGTCGATCGAGTGCGGCAGACCTTCGGCGACGTCCGTGCTCGCCAAGATCGCCGTCCGATCCAGAATATTGCCGTCGCCTTCGGGTAGCTCCTTGAGGGCGTTCAGCAGAATCGCGAACTGCGCCATTGTGAAGACCGTGGTGGCCTGAACCTGCGGCTGATCCCCCGGCTCGTCGTGAGTGAGTCCGTGGTGGCCGGCGTCGACGCCCACTTGCCAAAACACCGTGCCGCCCACGCTCCCCGAGAACATCACCGAGAAAACGCGGGTCATGTCACACGCTAGGCTCATCGCAATGAGGCTGCTCATAGCCCGCATGCGCGCTTCGATATCTTCGCGCCCGTTCTCGTCCTTGATGTCAGCGGGACTCGTGGGCAAGGCGCAGGCAGCGCCCACTGGTGATCTGTTCTGAGCAAGCTCAATGCGATTTTCGAGTGCGCGAATGCTCTCGAGGTGCTGGTCCAGGCGCTGCCGGTCCAGGGTGCCCACCCGCCGCGTTAGATCGCCGATATCCTGGCGCACAGCGTCGAGAATCGAGCGTCGAAGCCCGAGCGTTTGGTCGACGACCG
>JANNWK010000279.1:0-3364 GCA_031408355.1 Myxococcales bacterium | reverse complement strand
GCGCGCCAGCTCGGGCTCTGACGGCAAACGTGCGCCCGGCGCAAGATCGCCGCAGGCCATGCGCAGCCGGAGTTGCTCGGCCAGTTGCTGGTAGAGCGGCACGGGTGAAGCCGGATTGAGCACCAGGGCCGGAAGGCTGGCGCAGTCGCGGCAGGTTGTCAAGACAACCTGACAGATGGGCCGGCGCTACTGCAGCTGGGTCGAAACGATGGGGTGTTCTTGGGCGGTTTCCCAGGCCACTTCGGGCCACCAGCGCGCGAGCTTGAGCGGACCGGTGGGTTCGACGCTTTCGCCGGGCCTGGGCGTGAGCAAGGTTTGTTGTCGCCGCTCGGCCTCGGCCACGCTGCGCTCCACCGGCTCGGTCCAACCATGGAAGGCCAGGCCCAAGAGTGCCCAGTGCACGGGCAGCATCACCCGGCCGCGCACCAGCTGGTGCGCTTCTACCGCTTGCTCGGGGCCGATGTGCCAGTCCGGCCAGGAGCGATGGTACTGCCCGGTTTCAATCATCGTGACGTCGAAGGGGCCGAGGCGCTCGCCGATTTCCTTCATGCCGGGGAACAGCCCCGTGTCGCCCGAGAAGTACGCGCGGTGCTTCGAACCCAAGAAGGCCCAGCCGGCCCAGAGCTTGGCGTCATTGTCGAACAAGACGCGGCCGGAGGCGTGGCGAGCCGGTGTGCACACGACGGCCAGGCCGCCCACCTGGGTGTGCTCCCACCAATCGAGCTCCACGATTTGCATGGGAGACACGCCCCAGTACTCGAGGTGCGCCCCTATTCCGAGCGGAACCACGAACTTGGTGGGCCAGTCCTTGATGGCGCGGATCGTGCTGTAGTCCAGGTGATCGTAGTGGTCGTGGGAGATCACGACCACGTCGACGGGCGGCAGGTCAGCAAGCGCGATGGCCGGCGGGTACCAGCGCTTCGGACCGAGCCAACTGACCGGCGAGGCGCGCTCACCCCACATTGGATCTGTCAGCACGCGTTGGCCATCGATCTCAATCAAGATTGAGGAATGCCCGAACCAGGTCACGCGCAGGCCGCTCGCCGGCGCTTGCTTCAATAGTTGGGGGTCGAGGGTGACGCTGGGCGGCGCGGTGGCCGGTGTTATGTGTCCGCTGGCGTGGCTCATGGCGGCGAACATGCCCCAGGCGTCGTTAAACAACGGCTGGGGATTGTGGAACTGGCCGTCGCGCCATTGCGGTGACTGCTCCATGCGGGCGCGTCGCGAGCCTTCGGCGGCTTTGCCGAAGGCTTGCCAGCCATCCACGACGATCGCGAGCACGCAGAGCAGCAGCGCGACTCCTAGCCATTTTGCTCCGCGACCGAGCCAGGGACGCAGCCGGCTCAGCTTCACGTGGAGCGTGCGCGTCGCCTGCGGCCGAGCGACCAGAGCGCGGCCGCGAAGCCAAGGAGACTCCAGGTGCTGAACTCGACGCCGACCTGGGGGACGCTGCAGCCACCGCCGGAAGCGGTAGCGCCGTTGCCGGCTGGCTCGCCGTTGCTGCCGGGCGCGCCCGGTTGCGGTAACGCCAGCGAGTCGTTGTAGTCCTGCAGCATCAAGCCGATCGAGTCAGCGTTGTCCTCGACGAGCTTCCCGGAGCCGGATTCGCCTTGGCGCACGATGCGTCGGTTCGAGGGCTGCGAGTCGAGCTCGGCAGGCCAGGTGCCGAACTGGCTGGCGCTGCCCCGGACGACGCCGCCCTGCGGCAGTTCGATCCGCCAAGGAGCCTCGAATTCGAAGTAGCGGTTGCTGCATTCGATGACGCGCTCAGCCGTGTGCCGATTGCTCACTTCGGGCAAGTCCGCGTTGAACGTGAAGAGCGGATCCAGCGTCATCTCGTCAGCCGACAGCGTCGTGTAGAGGCGCGTCGCCGTCGCATGGGTCGCGAAGAGATCGCGCACCAGCCGCATCGGTTCAATCACGCTCTTTTCGAGCGCCGCGATGTACGCAGACGGCGCGAGCGTCACTTGCTGCGAGTAGCAGGACGGGCAGGACTGGAAATCTTGGAACACCACGCCGACCGGCAGGGTGACGGAGGCGCGCACGGCGTCCCAGAAACCGTCGTATTGGCTGAACTGAAGGCCCGCTTCGAACACTTCCGCGAAGCTGCCGAACGAAGCTTGCTTGAAGCCGGTCCACTGAGCCTCCTCGGTGTCCGAAAAGACGAACTGGGCCAGCGGGCTCGCGGGGCCTGCGAACTCAGTCACGAAGCCCTGCCCACCCGCGTCGTCCGCGGCCGCGACGACCACGTCGTTGTAGTTGAGCGAGGCGTTGAACCAATTGATGCGCGCCTCATTCAGCTCGAGCGAGAGATAGTTCTTCGGCACCGCCTGCGCGTCGGCGAGCACCCAGGCCATCACGCCCATGTCGGCGTTGGCCGCGACCGCCGTCAGCTTCACGGGAATGCTTGGCCGGGTCCCATCGTAAGTGAGCACGATCGGCCGGATCGACCCCACGTCCGAGCCCTTGGTGAGCCGAAGCGCCAAGAGAAACATGTCGGCTTCAAGGTACGGCGCGATCAAGGCCGGCGCGCCTTCGGGCACGTCGTAGCCATTGGTCGTGAGCCACATCACCGCAGCGTCGGTCGGCTCCGGCAGAGCGGCATCGATCGAAATCACCGTCCACTCGAAGGCCCCGAGAATTCCGGAGGCCTCGACCGTCACTCCACTATCCAGCGTTGGGTTGCCGAAGCCTCCGGGGCCTGCGGTCGCGGAGCCGCCTGCTGACGAGCCAGGGCTCCCACTGGAGGCTCGGTTCTGACTCCGGCAGACGCCTTCGACGCGCGTGGTCAGGCTGTAGTTGGGGTTCGTGGCGGTTTGCAGGCGCTGGAAGGCCAGGTTGGAACCAAGCGCGATCTCGTCGCCCTCGGGCACCGACGAGATCGGGAGCAGCCAGGAGAACTTCTCCGAAGGGCCCTCATAGAGGATTTGGATCGCCGCCGTGACCGTGCCGTTGCCGTTGTCGGCGAACACGATGCGCTCCGCCGCCTGATTGACGGGTTGAGCTTGCGAGCAGAAGAAACCGCCGCAGGCCTCGGCGGGGGCGGGACGGGCGACGACGCTGAGCACCAGGGCGGCGCCGGTCAGACAGGCTTTGAGCGGTCGTTTCATCGTCTGGGTTCCTTCCTCTACGGGGGCTTCGAGCGGGACCTACCCGGACATGCGCGGCGGGCCGTGGGTCCAAATAGGCACAGACCGGCACACAAAACCGGGATTTTGAGCGCTCCCGCCTGCTAATCCAAGCAAGGTCCCACCATTTCTTTTTTGATACGTCGTGCAGCGAGTTATAAAGCTATATCACCTATGTTTCCATACCTGTCGCTCTTCCCCGCCTGGATCCTCCCGCTCGTGCTCGTCGCCTGCTC
>JANNWK010000278.1:0-6021 GCA_031408355.1 Myxococcales bacterium | reverse complement strand
CAGCGCTTCCAGCATCGCCGCGGCCAGCGCCGCCCCTTCCTCGGGATCCGTACCCGAAGCCAGCTCGTCCAGCAGGATGAGAGTGCTCGGGGTCGCCTGCGTGAGCACGTGGCCTAGCCGCTGGACGTGAGCGCTGAAGGTTGAAAGCGAGCGCGCGATGGATTGTTCGTCCCCGATGTCCGCCAGCACCTGGTCGAACCAACCGACTCGCGACTCCGGAGCGACGGGCAGCGGGATGCCGGCCCGCGCCATCCAGCTGACGAGCCCCAGGGTTTTTAGCGCTACCGTCTTGCCGCCGGCGTTGGGACCAGAAATGACCAGCGCCCGTCCGGCTTCGACCGTGATGTCGTTGCTGACCACTCCGCCGCCTGCCAGCGCCAGCAGCGGGTGTCGGGCCGCGTACAGCTCGTGGAGCGCTGCCGACGAGACCGGGACGACAATCGCCTGGGCGCGCCGCGCAAAGCGCGAAAGCGCGCTCAGCAGGTCGGCTTCTTCGCAGGCCTGCTGCGCGATCTCTACGGCGCCGGCTTCGCCAGCGACATAACCAGAAAGCAACGCCAGTACCTTGGCCGCCTCGCGGAGGGCCTCGGCCTCTTGGATGCGTAGCCGATTGCCGAGGGCCGTGAGCTCCTCCGGCTCCACGAACAAGGTCGCGCCCGACGCGCTTGAGCCAAGCACAATGCCGGCCACCCGCAGGTGCGCATCGGAGCGCACGGGCAAGACGTAGCGCCCCTCGCGCTCGGTATAGTAGTCGTTCTGAACGACGTCCGCGTAGCGTTCCAGGAGCGCGCCCAAGCGGCGCTTGAGTTCGGAGCGGAGCTCCCGTTCCCCTTGCCTGGCGCGGGCCAACTCCGGCGAGGCGCGATCGGCCACGCTGCCGTCGGGCAGGAGCGCGTGGACTAGGTCCTGTTCGAGCTTGGCTAGCTCCGCGGGCGAATCGAGCACGGCCGACAGTGAGGGGTATTCTTCACGCTGCCCGCGCGCGAACACCCGCAGCTCGCCGGCCAGTCCGAGCACCTCACGGATCTGCCAAAGCTCCGCTGCGCTCGCGATCCCGCCCTTGCTGACTCGCCCGAGCACCTCCGCCGCGTCCGGAAACGCGCGAGCTGGCAGCGAGGTGCCCAGCGCATCAAGCGCCAGCACCTCGCCGACGATCTGATTCCTTTGGC
This sequence comes from Myxococcales bacterium, assembly GCA_031408355.1. GTDB lineage: Bacteria > Myxococcota_A > Polyangia > Polyangiales > Polyangiaceae > PMG-095. Next base: position 4,852 of record JANNWK010000278.1, on the reverse strand, counting down.
GAGTCAGCTCGAGCGTTGGTTGAGGGCGCAGCGCGAGTGCCCGTGCCTTGCCGGCCGGACTCGTGCACAGGCTGCCAAGCTGCGACAGCAAGGTTTCCCACTCGAGCGCGGCGCGTGATTCGGCGTCGAGATCGCCCGGGTGCGCTTGAAGCGCGAGATCGGCCGCGTCGACTTGGGTCACGCGCGGCGGGATAGCACCGTTTGGCTACGCGGTCAGGGCAGCGGGCGCTCGCTTTGCGAGGGAGCCCTCGCCGCCGGTCTCCAAGCGCAGCGCGATGCTGCTGGCTCGGGCAGCCGGCTCAAGCGCGCTGGCGAGCGTGGCGAGGTTGTGCTCGGCGCGCTTGCCCAAGTAGCCGTCCACGCTGAGCACAAAGCTGGCTCCCTCGGAGGCCGCCAGGTGAGCCAGGAGCCCGCGGGCCAACACGGAGCGGGCACTGGCCGTATCCGCGTCTGCTCGGCCGTTGGATACGAGCACCATGCCGGTCATCCGCCAGCCTCGTGCCTGCAGGCGCGTCACGCGGCTTGCCACCTGCGTGATGAGGTCGCTGGGAGGACCGGCGTAGTGCTGCGCTACCACCGCCATGTCGCCGCCGTCGCCGCTCGGGTTGAGCCAGCGTGGCCAGCTAGCGCCGAATTCGATCACCACGAGCGTTGCTGAGCGAACCTTCATCGGGAGACCTCCTCGGGCCTCTGTGCCATAGGCCCAGGCCGCCGACTGGGCCAAGAAAGCGGCTCGGTCCGGCTCAGGTCTGCTTGCCGCGGGCCTTCTTCTTGGGCTGCGCCTCGACCTCCTCGGGCTTGGCTTCAGCCTTCTTGGGGCCAGCCATCGGGCCGCCGCGTTCCTGGACGTCGGCGAGGCTCTTTTTGAGGGCCTCGAACAGATCGATGATCTGGGCCTTGGGCGCCTCCGGGGCGAGCGTCAGCTCCTGGCCGGAGACCTTCTGCTCGACCGCCGCCTTCACGCGCTCGCTGAAGGAGTCCGCATAGCGGGTGGCGTCGAACGCGTCCGTGCCAAGCTCCTCGATGAGCTTTTGAGCCAGCTCGCGTTCCCTGTCGCTGAACGTGAAGGTCGCGCCGGTGTCGACCTCGCTGAACGCCCGCACTTCGTTGGCGTAAAAGAGCTGGTGCAGGATGAGCCCGTCCTTGTCGTAGGGGCGGACCAGCACCACCTGCTCCTTGCCACGCGCCGACCAGCGCCCGACTGCCACCCGGCCCTTGGCCGTCATGGCGTCGCCGAGCAACCGGTAGGCCTTGTCTCCTCCCTTGTCGGGTCCAAGGTAGTAGGTCTTCTCCACCTGAACAAAATCCACGCTGGCCACCGGCACAAACTCGGTGATCTCGATCGAGCCCCCACGCTCGGCCTCCAGCGCCTTCAGCTCCTCCTCCGTGAAAGTGACGTACTGCCCGCGGGCGTACTCGTAGCCTTTGAAGGTGTCGCTGCGCTCCACGACTTCGTTGTCCGTGGGGCAGAAAAACTGCATCTTTAGGCGTCCGCTGCACTTCTTATGCAGCATATTGAAGCTCACCTGCTCGGACGAAGCCGCGGTGAAGAACTTGACCGGAATCGACACGAGTCCGAACGAAATGGTGCCGGAGAGCACGGCGCGAGCTGACATGCCGGATATGCTAGCGGAAGGAGCGCGAATTGAAGAAGAGTTCGGCTGATTCTGCGCGCGAGCTGGCTCGCTATCGGAGCAAGCGCGATCCCACCGAGACCACGGAGCCGTTCAGTGCTGAACGCAAGGGCAGCGGGCGGACTACTCGGGTGGGGCGCTTCGTCGTGCACCTGCATCAAGCCCGCAGTGAGCACTACGATCTTCGACTCGAGTGCTCCGGCTGCCTACTGAGCTTCGCGGTACCGCGGGGCCCGAGCCTGAACCCCGCTGAAAAGCGGCTGGCCGTACACACAGAAAATCATCCGCTCGAGTACCTGGACTTCGAGGCGGTCATTCCCGAGGGCAACTACGGCGCTGGCTCGATGATCGTTTGGGACACCGGGCGCGTTCACTATTTGGAGTTTTCGGCCGAGGAGGAGCTCGAGAAGGGCAAGCTCGACTTCGTGCTCTCCGGCTTCAAGCTGCGCGGGCGTTTCGCCCTGGTCGCCACGGGCCGTCGCAAAGACAAGCTCGCGACGCAGAAGTCGGAGTGGTTGCTCATCAAGAAGCCTGACGCCTTTGCGAGCCCGGAGGGTGACGTGCTGACGAGCGATCCGCGGGGCGTGCTTTCGGGTCTGACGGCTGAGGAGCTGACCCGCAAGCAGGCGCTATCCCAAGAGCTCGTCGCGCTCGCCGAGGCAGCGGGCGCGCCGCGTCGCGAACTCGACCTCCAGGGCCGAACCCCGATGCTGTGCGCCAGCGACGGCGCACTCTTGGAGGATCCGGAGCGGCTCTACGAACTGAAGCTGGACGGCGTGCGCATCGTGGCGCAGAAGCGCGGCCCTCAGGTGGCGTTGCGCTACCGTACTGGTCGCGCCGCTACGGCAAGCTACGGTGAGATCGCGCGGGCCCTGTCGCTTCTGCCCGCCGACGATTTCGTGCTCGACGGGGAGATCGTCGCTTTCGATGCCGAGGGTCGGCCGAGCTTCGAACGGCTCGCTCCGCGCATTCACGCCCAAAAGCCGCTGGATATTGAGCACGCCCGCGCCAACGTGGCCGTCGTTTACCTGGTGTTCGATCTGCTCTCGCTGGGCGGTCGTGACTTGACGGGGCTGCCGCTCATCCGCAGGAAAGAGATCTTGGCCCAGCTCGTGCGCGGGCGCGGCTTGGTGCGGCTGCTGGATCACATCGAGGGCGACGGCACGGCGCTCTACGCGCTGTGTCGTCGGGAGCGACTCGAAGGAGTGGTCGCCAAGCGGAAGCAGTCGCTCTATCGCGCGGGTCCACGCCGCACGGCCGACTGGGTGAAGCTCAAGTGTGAGCGCGACGACGATTTCGTGGTGACGGGCTACGTCGAGGGCAAGGGGTCGCGCCAGAGCTTGGGCGCGCTGTGTTTGGGCAGCTTCGTACAGGGGGAGCTCGTGTATCGGGGTCGCGTCGGTAGCGGCCTTTCCGACGCCAGCATTCGGCTCCTGCTGGGCGAGCTGGGCGAGCGCGCCGTGGCGAACTATCCCGGCGTGGGTGAGTTGCCGGACGACCTCGGGTCAGAGGTTTTTCACTGGGTGCGGCCCGAGCTCGTTGTGCAGGTGCGCTACCACGGGTTCACGCAGGAAGGGCGGCTGCGCGCCCCCGTGTTTCTTGGCCTTCGGGGCGACGTGGAGCCCGAGTCTTGTTGTGCGGCTCCGCCTGCGGCGTCGGCGCTGCCTGAGCCAGCGGCGGCAGCGGCCCTAGGAACGGGGCGAGTCTTGGTGACCAACCCGGACAAGGTGTTTTGGCCGGAGTCCGGCTACACGAAAGCGGACCTGTGTCGCTACTACGCCGGTATCGCCGAACACATGCTGCCTTTCCTGCGCGGTCGCCCGCTCGTCCTCGTGCGCCATCCCGACGGTATCGCCGGCAAGAGCTTCTACCAATGGAATGTGCCGGAAGGCACGCCAAGTTGGATGCGCCGAATCGACATCTCCGATACCGCGGACGTCGATCGCTCGCCCAAACACGTGTTCTTGGTGGATGACGACGACGGTTTGGTCCACCTGGCGAACCTCGGCTGCATTCCGCTCCACGTGCTGGCATGTCGCGAGCAGTCGCTCGGCACCTGCGATTTTTTGACGGTCGACTTCGACCTCGGCGACCGCCCGTTCGCCGACGCCGTACGGCTCGGCCTGTCACTGCGCGAAGTGCTCGAAGACGCGGGCCTTCAGGGCTTTCCAAAAACCTCGGGCCAGCGGGGGCTGCACGTGCTCGTGCCGCTCGGTGCAGGCATCCCCTTCGATGTGGCAAAATTGCTGGTCGAGCTGCTTGGTCGCATCGTCACGGCGCGCCACCCGAAGCTCGCCACGATGGAACGCAAGCTGGATAAGCGCGGCGACCGCGTGTACGTCGACACGGGGCAAACCGGCACTTCGCGCACGATTGTCGCTCCCTATTCGGTGCGCGCGCACCCAGGCGCGACCGTTTCCACGCCACTCGCTTGGGAAGAACTCTACGCGGGCCTCGACCCCGCCCGCTTCACGATCGTGACGGTGCCGCTGCGCGTTTCCGAAATCGACGACCCCATGGCAGGCTTCGCCGAGGCCGAGCCGAACATCGGGAACGCTCTATCGGCTTTGGAGCGCTGGGTGCGGGGCTAGGGGCGGGTGAGGCCAGGTCTGGCTGCCCAGCTGGGCAGCGCCGAACGCGGCTAGGGTGGCGCCGCTGGCTCAGCCGCAGCGGCCGTTGGCGGCGCACACGCCGCTCGCGCAGTCTTGGCCGCTCGTGCAGTGACGCTGGTCGAGCTCTTGCGACGAGGCATTGAAGGGTGCGGGCTGCACGCCGCCGCACGCCGTGCCGCTAAGAATCAAGAGAACGAGCAGGAGCCGCCGCATAGGCGGCAGTCTAGCCGAAAGCAGGTCCCGCCGCGCGCTCTTCCGCTGACACCTCTAGGTGTTCAACGAGCGGACGTCTATACTGGTTGGCCCCGTGTCGCAGTCTCAGCCCGTAGGTGGAATGGAAGGACTGGTGATCGCCGGGAAGTACCAGCTCGTTCGGCTGCTGGGGCAAGGTGGCATGGGGGCGGTCTACGAGGGCCGCAACGTGGTTACGTACAAGCGCTGCGCCGTAAAGCTGCTGCTTTCTCCGGAGCTTGCCAACAACAGCGGGCTGGTGAAGCGCTTTTTTCGGGAAGCTCGTGCGGCCAGTGCGATCGAGAGCGATCACGTGGTCGAGATCTTCGACTCCGGCGTGGACGAGCATGGTCGCCCGTACATGGTGATGGAGTA
>JANNWK010000277.1:0-1768 GCA_031408355.1 Myxococcales bacterium | reverse complement strand
CTCCTTGAATTGCGCCTTTGAGCGCGTCCTTTGAGGCCCCATTTTGCGTGATCTCGCTTTGAAGGGGGCAGCCACTCTTCAATCCCTGCCGGTCGCGCCGAAAACCTGTCAAATCGCGAGCCACCCCATCCCATCTCCACGGAGTGATGGCGGTCGCCCCGCTCGGTGACGAGGATGAAGCTGGACGTGACCCGCCATCACTCCGCGGTCGAGCCCTTGGGGAGAGGAGAGCCTCTCTTGGTTCGGACCAGGCTCGGCTCAAGAGGGAGGCGCGCCTCCCTCTTGAGCGAGCAAGCGCGCCGCCAAGACGTGCCACCCGACGCTACGCTGTCCGGCGCGCTCCCAGCTACGAGGTTCATGGCAAGGCGCCGCGTGCTTCCCACGCCGACCGAGGCGTCACGAGCGGTGGCAAGAAAGGCATCGAGTTTCGCTGCTGCGCAGGATCTGCTGCGGTTTCCAGGACGCATAAATTCCGCCCAAAAACGCAACGCAAGGCTTGGCCCGAGAGTGTTCGTCCGGGCCGTGCGCTGCAACGAGAAAGAGAGACCACGATGGCAGCGCTCATGAATCGGCGACTTTTCGGCATGCTTTCCAAGCGCCTCGATGAGGCGAGTCTCGATGACGTCGCCGACGAGCGCGACGAGCGGGGGAAACGCTGGCCGCTCGGGGCACTACTTCGAGCCGCCCTCGGCGGCATGCTGGCCGGAGCCCAAAGCCTGGCTGAGGTCGAAACGCTGCGCGAGCGGCTCAGCCGTCCGATGCGGCGCCTGCTCGGCGTCCGGCGACGGCTGCCGGATACGACGCTGCGCAGCGCCCTGTGCACGGTTGACCCAGATAAGCTTCGCGCACCGCTTCATGCCCTGATCAAAAAGGCGCAGCGTCGTAAGGCTCTCGAGCCCGCCGAGCTGCCCTTCGGCGTCGTTTCGCTCGACGGCAAAGCCTTCAGCCTCCCCAGCTGCGACGACTGGGTCGCCCAACGCCAAACCCAAGGCGAAGGCGGCCCGCTCGTCGGTATCGTGCGCACCGTGACCGCCACGCTTACTTCCTGCGACGCTCGGCCCATTATCGACGTCACGCCTATCCCGGCACACACCAACGAGATGGGGATCTTCGAGCAAGCGCTCACCTCCCTGTGCACGGCCTACAAAGGCAGTGAGCTGTTCCGGCTCGTTACTTACGATGCGGGGGCCTGCTCGGCACACAACGCGACGCTCGTGCGAGAGCAAGACCTGCACTACTTGTTCGGGCTCACCGCCGGACAACCCACCCTTTTCGAAGAAGCCAAGTGCTGGCTAGGGCCAAGAAAATCCGAGGAAGCCGACGCTTCAAGCAAAGACCTCGAGCGTGGGACCATGGTCGTGCGCCGGCTCTTCATCGGTAAGGCCACCGTCGACCACGACGCTTGGTCGCACCTGCGCACCGTGCTGCGCATCCAAACGGACGTCTTCGACTGCAAGACCGGCGAGCAGAAGAGTTCCGACGAGCGCTATCTTGTCTCGAGCCTACCCAGCACGCGGCTCACACCGGAGCACTGGTTACTCGTCATCCGACGTCACTGGGGCGTCGAGACGTCCCACCAGATTCTCGACACCGCTTTCGCAGAAGACGACCACCCTTGGATCGAAGCTAATCCTCGCGCAGCCCTTGTCGTCGCGCTGCTGCGCCGCATCGCCTACACCGTGCTCACACTCTTTCGGAGTGTTACCCAGCGCTCCGACGACCGCCGCGTCATGCCCTGGAAGTCCCTCATGTCCGAACTCGCTTTCGC
>JANNWK010000276.1:0-2172 GCA_031408355.1 Myxococcales bacterium | reverse complement strand
TTGAAGTTTGCCGCCGGGCGCAGCCGCCCGCCGGCGATGGACTGGATCACAAGCTCGGTGCCGTCGGTGCCCCCCTCGACCCAGATCGCGTGATCGTGCAGATTGATCGGCTTGAGCACCGGCTGCTTGGTAGGTAGCTTGAGCGATGCTCCCGGTTTGCCGTCCTTGAGCAGCAGCGCGAGCAGTCCGGGAGCCGCGCTGCTGGGCTCCGACTCCTTGCGCGACCTGCCTGGCTTCCGTGCAGGCTCTTCAGGCGCAGGCGCGTCTTCGACCACCAGACCGTTCACGACAGGCCTGCCGGCGCCTCCGCGGACACCCAGGCTTTTACCTGTCTCAAGGTTGAACGCAACGAGGCCCTTCTCGAGCAGGCCGCTGGCGAACACGCCACTCGACTCAGCTACGAGCTGCACCGTTTGCAGCGGCAGCTCAGGAACGTCGGCGTGGGTGGGCTTGCAGACGACCTTACCGAAGCCCTTGGCGAGCTCGCAGCCGGCAGGCTTACCCCTGCCCTCTCCGGCCTTGAGCAGGAGCAGCGCGCGACCGTCGGGCGACAGCCAGGGCCCGTCGCTGCGCTGTGGCTGATTGCTCAGCGCCCTCCAGCTCTGCTGCGTGATGGGTGGCTCGCTCGCGGGCGTCGCCTTCGTGACGTCGCCGGCGACTCCCCCCTTGAACTCGGCGTCGCGGGCTGTCTCCCAGAGCGCGGTGGTCGTGGGAATCAGCGCTTCGTCATTGGCGAGCGCGCAACTGGCCTTGCCCTCCGAGCAGCCCAGCTTCTCTTCCAGCTTGCGCCTCAGCATGCCTGGCTTGCCGGAGCTCTCGAGCGCCGCATGCAGCTCGCTGGCGTGCTTCATGCAGCTCGTGGGCCAGACGTCCTTGCTGGCCGCTGCCGTGGGGTGGTTGAGTTGGAGCAAACGAAGGCGCTTCATGCGCGGCGCTAGCTCGGCCGTGGCGGCATCTCCAGCCAGGCAGGTTGCCAGCGCGCTCCAAGCCTGCTGCGACTTGTCATCTCCGCAGCCGCCACTGAGCCCGGCGCAAGCCGCCGTTGTCAGGAGCATCCAAACACAACCCCTGCCGCCGCCAAGCCTGTTCATGGCACGCATCGTAGGTCACATCTCCGGTGTGCACCATGCGCTGCGACCGGGCGGGCCCGTAGCGTTCCGTAACAGCACCCGCCGCCTGCTGCCCAGAAGGCGTTACCTCGCGTAACGCTGGCTGGGCGAAAGCTTCGTGGCCGAGCCCTTTGCGCGTTTGGTCCGGAAGTTGCGTTGGGGGAAGAACCCGCAAGGTTCTGGAGCAGCGTGACCGAGCCGCAAAAGGATGCTGGTATCCCCGGTTGGCTCTGGTGCACGGCGCTACTAACAGGCGGCTGCTTCGAAAGAGGATGTGGCGAAGATGACCAAGACCCTGACGCTGATCTGTCTAGCATTCACCCTGGTGCTCGGCTCCTGCAAGAGCGACAAGGCCGGCACCACCCGGATCGCCGTGATCCCCAAGGGGGCGTCGGCGGAGTTCTGGAAGTCGATCCATGCGGGCGCGGCCAAGGCGGGGGCCGAGCTCGGCGTGGAGGTGCTGTGGAAGGGACCCATCAAGGATGACGATCTGAAGGCGCAGATTGATGTGGTCCAGACCTTCACGGCCCAGGGGGTCTCCGGTATCACGCTCGCGCCGCTCTCGGACAAGGGGCTGGCCGGGGCCGTGCAGCAGGCGATCGCCGCGAAGATCCCAGTCATCGTGTTCGACTCGGATCTCAGGGGTAAGGACCACCTCAGCTTCATCGCCACGGACAACTACGTCGGCGGCAAGCTGGGCGGCGCGGAGCTTGCTCGGCTGCTCGGTGGCAAGGGCAAGGTCATCATGCTGCGCTACGTGGAAGGCTCGGCCAGCACTGCCAAACGCGAGAGTGGCTTCCTTGATGCCATGAAGGAGCACCCCGGGATCACGGTGGTGAGCGAGAACCAGCACGGCGGAGCCACCACCGAGAGTGCCTTTCAGTCAGCCGAGAGCCTGCTGGCGGCCACCAAGGCGGCAGATGGTGGCGTCGACGGCATCTTCTGCGTCGCGGAGGCCACCACGTTGGGCATGCTGCTCGCGCTCAACAAGGCGGGGCTCACCGGCAAGCTCAAATTCGTGGGCTTCGACACCTCGGCGAAGCTCGTGGAGGCCGTGCGCAGC
>JANNWK010000275.1:0-2821 GCA_031408355.1 Myxococcales bacterium | reverse complement strand
AAGCCAGGCTCGACTCTCAAGCTGAACCTCGCCCTCGACGGCTTGCCGCGCTTCACCTGCCTGCCCGAGGACCGGGGCCAGTTCGGCCCCACCATTCACCTCTTGCCCCAGGGCGACGACATCATCGGCGATTTGCGGCGGGCGTTCGCGCAGGCTAGCGAAGGTTGCCTCCCGGATTTTCCCACCATCGAGTGGTACGTGCATTCGACGGTCGACCGATCCCTCACCGACGATAGGGGCCGCCTGAGCGCCGCTTTCTTCGTGCAGTGGGTGCCCTACGAGCTGGCCCAGTCGAGCTGGGAGGTCGAGGCCGATCGTTACGCCCAGAAGCTACTCAGCATCGCCGACCGCTTTGCCCCCGGAACCAGCGCGCGGGTCGTCGATTGCCAGGTGCTTCACCCCAAGCTCATTGAAGAACGCTTTGGCATCAGCCACGGCCACATTCACCACATCGACAACAGCTTTGGTTTCTCCGACCGGATGCCGCACCGCACCCCCATCGCCGGGCTCTACTCGGCTAGCGCCGGCACCCACCCAGCGGGCTCAGTCATCGGTTCAGCCGGCTTTCTGGCGGCGCAGTGTGCGCTGGCGGATCTGGAGCAGGGCAGCTAGCGAGCGGCCGCTTCCGGGTTCGTCGGCGGCGCCGCGGGCTCGCCAGTCGCAGCTCTTCGAGTACAGAGGCCGAGCAGCCAGCCGCCGTAGCGGTTGAAGGTGGAATGCTTGCCCTGGACGCCGTGAAGGCGGCGCGTACGGCCGAAAGTTGCTTGCCAACCCCAGTTGGGCAGCGATAGCTGGGCCTAGCCCGGGGGATTTGTGACAATAGACACGTTTTTGGGCTCCTCACAGCGCGCCCAGCGCGGCGCGGGTGTATTTAGGTATTCACATGGCTAGGTTCACGATGTCCGGATCTCCGGTGCGCTTCGCGTGGGTTGCGTGGGTTGCGTTGGCTGGCTCGGTCGCGAGTTGCGGCGAGGCGGGCACGCCCAGCCAGGCAGGCGTGGCGGGCAACGCGGGCGCAGGTCAGGCGGTCGCGGGGGCCACGACGACGGGGGGCTCAGCGGCGGGAGCGCCTTCAGGCGGAGGCGGCATGGCAAGCGTTGCGGGCACCGGCGGCATGGCAGGTTTGGGCGGCGGCCCCAGTGAGCCTGTCATCCCGGGCGGCCCTGACGAGTCCATCCCAGCAGACCCCGGCGTGCAACCGTTCGTGCATCCGTTGTTCACCGATCACATGGTGCTGCAGCGCGATGCGCACACGCCGATTTGGGGTTGGAGCGCGCCGGGCGATGAGGTCACGCTCAAGATAGCCGGCGAAACCTACCTGGCGACGGCCGACCAATACGGACGTTGGCTGGTGCGCATCGGCCCGTTCCCGGCGGACGCCACGACGCATCAACTCGAGATCTCCGGGCCACAGGGCGTGACGTTTGAGGACGTGAAGTTCGGCGATGTTTGGCTGTGTAGTGGCCAGTCGAATATGGAGTTTTCGGTGAATCAGTCGCTCAACTCGGCGGCGGAGATCGCCGCCAGCGCCAACCCGGATCTGCGCTTCTTCGCCGTCCAGCGCGCCAACCTCAAGGCGCCTCGCCAAACCTTCGAAAAGACCGGTTCGGCTTGGACCGTCGTCGGCCCCGCGACCATCCCGAACTTTTCGGCCGTCTGCTACTTCATGGTGCGCGAGCTGCAGAAACAGCTGAAGGTGCCGATGGGCATGATCGGTTCATCCTGGGGCGGCACCAATATTCAATCTTGGATGAGCGCCGAGAAGCTCTCGACCCTGGAAGACTTCAGAAAGCCGCTGGACGCGCTGCCCGCGCTCGCGCTCGATCCCAATCAGCCGGTCGTCACCTCGCTCTACAACGGCATGATAGCGCCGCTCCTGCCCTACGGTTTGAAGGGCATTGCCTGGTACCAGGGTGAGAGCAACGCCGGTAACGGACTTCAGTACAGCCGCCTCATGCCCGACATGATCGACGACTGGCGCACGCGTTTCCGCATGGGCAAGTTGCCGTTCTTCCAGGTGCAACTGGCCAACTTCATCGCCAACGCCGGCGCGCCCGCGGGGCCGATTGACGTCGGTAGCGGTTGGGCACTGCTTCGGGAAGCGCAACTTGCCACTCAGCTAGCCGACGACAAGGTGGGGATGGCCGTGATCCTGGACGTGGGCGATCCGAACGACATTCACCCGAAAGACAAACAAGACGTCGGCCTGCGTTTGGCGGCCTCCGCGCGGCACGTTGCCTACGCCGAAGACGTTGTCCACTCAGGGCCGCTATTCAAGGCGTTCACGGTTCAGGCTGGCAAGGTGCAGCTCAGCTTTGACCAGGTGGGTACAGGCTTGATGCTCGGCACCAAGAACGGCACAAACACGAACCCGGTGGTCGAGAACGCGGGCGGCGTGCTGGCGGGTTTCGCGTTGGCCGGCGCGGATCAACAGTGGAGGGCGGCTGACGCGGTGATCGACGCGGGGGGCCAGACGATCACGGTGTCGTCCAACCAGGTGGCGACTCCGGTAGCGGTCCGCTACGGCTGGTCCGACAACCCGTCGTGCAATCTGTACAATCGCGAGGGCTTGATGGCGTCGTCCTTCCGCACGGATCTTAGCTACGGCCTGTCGGTGGTCGACGGCTCGGGGGGTGGAGTGTTCGACTCCGGTGCAGCCGTCGTGGTCACCGCCAACGTGGCCCCCCAGGGTCAACATTTCGTGAAGTGGGTCGGCGACGTGCAGTACCTGAGCGATGCCAACACGTCTCCGGCCACCGTCACGTTGCCCAAAGCCTACGTCTCGATTCGCGCCACTTACTCGCCCTAGCTGGTGCGCTGT
>JANNWK010000274.1:0-4012 GCA_031408355.1 Myxococcales bacterium | reverse complement strand
GGTCCCAATCGAGCGCGTCGTCCTGATTGCCGGTGAGCACCAGATGCGACAGATTGACCGTCCCGCCAAAGATCTCGACTCCGTCGTCGGAAGATCGGTGGATCTGGACGTGGTCGACTAGCGTCTGCGTGCCGCATCCGCCAAGCGTGAGGCCGTTCAGCTCTTTGGTGCTTCCCACCTTGAAGCCGGCAAACTCAATGCGAGCGAACTGCAAGCTGCCGCAGTCCCAGTCGTCATGGTTGACCTCGGAGCCGCCGTCGGCACCACCAGCGCCACCGGCACCACCCATGTTGCCCGCGCCGCCGGCAGCGGCCTCAGAGTCAAGCGGCCAGCCGTAAAGACCCAACTCGCTCTTGGGCAGCGCCTCGGCGTACGTCTCGCCCGCAGGCTTGCCGGAGGTCTCAAAGTTCTCGGGGACATTCGTCGTAGCGCGACCCAGCAGCATGACGCCACCCCAGCTACCTGGAAGCAGCTCGGTTTCGGTCGGGACGGCGGTGAAAAGAATGGGCTTGGCCTTGCTGCCGACGGCGTCGAGCCTGGCCGTGCGGGTGATGATGAGCGCGCCGGGGAGCTTGGTCGGTTCAATACCCTTCACGCCGCGAACCGTCACGCCTGGCCTGATGTGGAGCACCGTGCGTTCCTGGGTCTGGGAGTGCACGTAAACCGGCTGGGTCAACGTGTAGACCGGGCAGCTCCAGGTCGTCTCCGTCACGATGTCTTGATACACGACGACGCCATCGCGGGCTGGGTCGCCGCACTCCTCCGGCACGGCGCCACCAAAACCGTCAGCGCCGCCCTCGCTCAGGCCCCCGTAGCCGGCACCTCCCTGACTGCCGCTCACGCCGCCGGCGCCTCCACTTCCGCCCGTGCTCATCCCGCCGGCAACGGCGCCGCCGCTACTGCCTCCGCTCGCGGCAGGCAAGCCAGCACCTCCGGCCTGGCCGCCCACTGCAGGCCCGGGAGAACTGTCAGAGGTTTCCGAGTCGCAGGCCGCGCTGAGGAGCGTAGCGACCAGGGTCACGGAGGCGAAGCGGACGGTTGAACCTTGCATTGCGGTCGGCATAGCCAACGTTCGTGCGCTTCTGGTGCCAAAGGGGCCGCGTCTTGGTGGCGTCTTGCTCAGTTCGACGGAAACTCGGTCCAGCCGAGCGTCCAATCCACGCCGTCTTGCGGTATGCCGCCACGGAAACCGGCCGTGACGTCGAAGCCCAGGGGAACCTGCGCGGGCTGCGTGTTGACGGTCGGATCCAGCGGGGCAAACGCGGGCGCGGCGTCGGGCATTTCCGGCGTGGGGTGGGCGGCTCGACTCAGGCCGGGGTCCTGCGTGCGCATGCTTTCCATGCCGGCGAGCGGGGCGGCCGCGGGGGAGTAGGCCAAGCTGTTGGCATGCAGCAGCACGTGGGAGATGTCGACGGCTTTGCCGGGGCCAATTTCGTTGGCCAAGACCCCAGCGTCGAGGCGTAAATCGAAGGCAGCGTCGGCAAATCCCTGGACGATGGAATTCTTGAAGACCGCGCGGGAACCAAGTTGTAGCAAAAAACCAAAGTGCTGCCCCGTCACGAGGGGCGCGCTGCCCACCAGCGTTGCGTTGAAAATGGTGGGGCGCGAAACCGGCGACGCTTCGGCGTCAACGGCGGAGTTGCTGCCCTGCATGGCGGCAGAAGCCGCCAAGCTTTGGGCAACGACAAATTGCATCGTGCCCGTGTAGCCCCCGGTCCACTCGATCGCTTCACCCAAGAAGTTGTTGGTCACCAGCACGTGGCTGAGGTCAACGGTGCCCCCCAGGAGCCCTAGGCCGTCCGTGGCGCGGTGTACCTGGACGTGATCTACCACGGTGCCTTTGCCGCAGCCCGCCAGGGTCAGAGCGCCGGCTGGGAGTGCTGCGTCTTGAACGCTGCCCCCGGCGAACTCAACGCGCACGTAGCGAAGGATCCCGCACGAGCCGGCTGTCTTGCCCGCCTGCCCGCCGCCGAATTGCGCGCGCGAGTCGCTGAGCGTGTCGGGGACCCCCAGGGTGGTTGAGTGGGAAGGTCCATCGCCGATCAGAATGACCCCGCGATAGTCACCCGGGGCGCGCGACCCCGCGGCCTTCGCGCTCGTAAACGTGATGGGGCTCTCGGCCGTGCCATTGGCTTCGAGCCGCGCGCCGCGTTGCGATAGCAACATGCCTTCGGGGTCGAAGCTGACGAGCGTGCCTGGCTCAATGGTCAGGGTGACGCCCGGGGCGACGATCACGTTGCCGCCAAGCCGATAGAGGTTCTGGCAATTCCAGGTGGTGTCCGAGACCAGCACCTGCTCGCCGGCCTCTGCGAGACGCGCGAGCTTGCGTTCCGACAGCGCTGGGCAGTCTGCACCGGCGCTGCCGGCGCTAGCGTCGCCGCCGTTCGAGGAAACCTGACCGCCTGCGCCGGCGGCCCGGTCCAAGCCCCCGCTCCCCGGCTCGACGGTGCCCCCGGCCACGCCTCCGCCGCCCGCGACGACGCCGGCTCCCCCAGCAGCTAGAGACCGATCCGAGCCGCTTTCCAGAGCCGTGCAGGCGCTGAAACAGGCGAGTGAAAGGGCCAGCACGTATGCGGCGCCAAGGAAGCGCATGGCCCGGCCGTACCACGTGGGGCGTGCGAACGGAGCCAACCCGGCTCGCTTCGGAAGAACGTTGCCCAGGTGACCGACGTATGACGCCCGTGTGTCGCCATCGATAGCTCCCCCGTTCGTCGCCTGTTCGTCACCATCGCTCGGTAGCACAGTATGTTCAGCGGAGGCTTGAGTTCAGCATTGCGACGAATTGGAGACCTGATTTACACGAGCCACTTCGTCAGCGGCGACGAGGATATTCAGAAGGTCGCTGGCCTGTTTAGTGAGGATCCAAGGCTGGATGCAGTGGCGGCTGTCGAAACGGATAGAACCTTCGGTCTCGTCCTGCGCTCGCGCTTGATGGGCGAGCTCGGGCGCCGCTTCGGCTACTCCTTGTTCGCGCGCAAACCGGTCCGCATCTTCAAAGAACCCGACTTCCTGGTGTGCGACGCGGAAGCGGAGCCCGTACAGGTCATCGCCGCCGCAGCGCGCCGGGACGAAGCCCGGATTTATGACGATATCGTGGTGACGGAGCGCGGCGGGTACCTTGGGCTGGTTTCGATGCGCTTGCTCATGGCCCATAGCAAAGACCTACTCATCGAGAGCATGGCGAACGTCGGCGCCCTGGAGACACAGAATCGTCGACTGGACGAGTTAAATCGCCAACAACGCGAGTTTGTAGCGAACATCACGCACGAGTTGCGCGCGCCACTCAATACCATGCTGGGCGTCGCGAACCTGCTGTCCATGGATGACGAATTGCCGGCAGGCCGCCTGCGTGACGTGGAGATGCTGCTGAGCCGCGGCCGCGACTTGCAAGCACTCGTCAACAACCTCCTGGAGCTTCACCGGATCGAGGCGGGCGAAGTCAAGCCATGCCTGGAAGTCCTGAAACTGCGACCGCTCTTGGACGACTGCCTGGCGTCCACGCACTACGCGCTGCGTGGGCGCCCGGTAAGCCTGGAGAGTGACTACCGCGAGCTGCCCGAGCGCGTCGTCACTGATGCTGTGCTGCTCCGCCGGATCCTCATCAATCTGTTGTCGAATGCGGCCAAGTTCACGGAGGCCGGCAAGGTCGTCCTGTCGGCCTGCCCTGTTGGCTCCGAGTTTGTCGTAAGCGTGACCGATACTGGCCCGGGTATCCGAGACGAGGACTTGCCCAGGCTATTTCGCAAGTTTGTCCAGCTCGAAGCGACGAGGACCAAGAGCCACTCCGGCACCGGTTTGGGCCTTGCCATCGTGCGCGATCTGGTCGACATCCTGGGCGGCCGGGTCAACGTAACGTCGTGCCTGGGCCAGGGTACGACGTTCAGTGTGACTCTCCCGGCACAGGCTCGCCCTCATCCGCTCTGAAGCAGGTCGCACTCATGAACAACCAGACGATTTTGCTCATCGACGACGATCCGGTGATCTTGGACACGGCGCGCCGGCTGCTCGAGCG
>JANNWK010000273.1:0-4872 GCA_031408355.1 Myxococcales bacterium | reverse complement strand
CAGCCAGGCTGGGCAGGTCCACTCACAAACGTCAGCGCTCAAGCCCAGGAACTTTAGCACGCTCGCCCACCGTCATCACGCCATCGGAGACGCCCAAGACCTGAGCTATCGCCGTCCTCAGCGCGTCGTGACCGAAGGGCTTCTTGAGGAAGGCCGCAGCACCGTCGAGCGTGATGTCCTCGATCAGCTGATCATCGGTGAACCCCGACGCCATGATGATCGGCAGATCCGGGCGGATGGCCTTGAGTGCCCAATAGCAGTCGCGCCCGCTCATTTCTGGCATGAGCACATCCACGATAGCGACGTCGACCGCTCCCGGGGCGCTCGCCAAGCGAGCAACTCCCGCCGCGCCTCCGGGGGCCGTTAGCACGTCGAGCCCCAGATTCTCCAGGATCATGCGGGTGACATCGAGCACCGGCGCTTGATCGTCGATGACGAGAACGCTGGCGCGCCGAGTGAAGCCACCCAGCTGCGGTTCCGCTCTGATCTCGGCGCTTGCGTCTACGTTCGGCAGCTCCAGAATGAACGCGGAGCCCTGCCCTGGCTCGCTCTCGACGCGAATCGTACCGTGGTGGGCCATCACCGCTCCGTACACCGCCGGCAATCCGAGCCCTGTCCCCTGGCCGGCCACCTTTGTGGTGAAGAACGGTTCGAACACGCGAGCTCGGATCTGTTCGGTCATGCCCGTGCCAGTGTCCCGAACCGTCACGCGAATGCCCTCGCTGGCTTGATACGGAGGCTCGCCGGCGGCGCGCTCGTCGGGGCCAAGCAGCAGGTTATCCGTCGTGAACGAGAGCACTCCGCCGCCCGGCATCGCGTCCCGAGCATTGAGACCCAGGTTGAGCAGCGCGCTCTCGAGCTCTGTGACGTCCCCCATCACCACCGACCGCGAGGCAGCAAGATCCCTTGCGATGCTGGTGCCGGGGTGCAGGCTGGGCCGCAAGAGGGCGACCACGTTGTCGATCGCAACGTGGAGATCCACCGGGCGACGCTGCATGACGCCGCGGCGCGAGAAGGCCAGTAGCTTTCGCGTGAGGTCGGCGGCGCGTTCCGCGGTTACGACAATGCGCGAGGCGAGCTCACTCAGCTCAGGCCTCCCGGTCAGCTGCCGCACCAGCACCTCGGCGAAGCCCATCACGCCCGTCAGGAGGTTGTTAAAGTCGTGCGCTATTCCGCCAGCGAGCTGCCCGACCGATTCCAGCCTCTGCGCGCGGGACAGCGCAGCCGCAGCCGCCTGCTTCTCCGTGATGTCGGCGTACATGCCAAGAATGCCAACGACCTGACCCGCGTCGTCAAACAGCGGGATCTTGCTGGTCTCCAACCACGCCTCCCTGCCGCCCGCCTGCAGCTGGGGCTCCACAATTTGGAATCGACCCACACCCGCAGCCATCACCTCTGCATCCACCCGCCGAAAGAACTCCGCTTCTTCGCGCTTCCACGCGAGTTCAAAGTCCGTCTTGCCCACGATGGCGTTGGGGTTGCCGACGCCCGCAACCCGGGCGAAGTTCTGGTTGCAACCCAGGTAGACCGAATTCCGGTCCTTCCAGAAGATGAACTGGGGAATGTTGTCCAGCACCAGCTGGAACAGCCTGACAGCGTCTTCGGCGCTCGAGGGAACGGGCCCGCCTGGCATTCCCAGGAATGTCGCACACCCGTGGTCTCGGCGGCCAGCGCCATTTCCTGGCCAAAAGAACCACCTCAAGTACTGGTCAGCTTACAGAAGCCGGGGTCAGCGCCGCACTTCGGTGACATCCCCGCACCCAAGCTCCGCTAAGAAGGCAGTGCGGGAACGCCCTCGGGCCCGCGGACAAACAAGGAGAGCGGCCGTGACACGACGAACCCTTTGGTGCCTTCTCGCTTCGCTGGTGGTTTCCGCCAGTTTCTCGCTGGCTGCTTGCAAGGTCAACAAGTCGAGCGACAAGGGCCAAGGCGCGCCCAGCCCGGGCGGCAGCGCGGCGCCGGCGCTGACGCCGACGTCGCCGGGGCAGAAGAAGCCGACCATCGGGCTCACGCTCATGACCTACAACAACCCGTTCTTTTCAGTGATCAAGAGCGTCGCCCGAAAGGCCGCCGAGGAGCAGGGCTATCAGTTTCGCGAGCACGACGCGCAGCTCGATTCCAACAAGCAGGCGGCCGCCATCGAGGACTTCTTGGCGCAGGGCGTGAGCGCCATCCTCCTGAACCCGGTGGACTCGGCTGCCATTATCAAGTCAGTGGAGAAGGCCAATCAGAAGGGCGTCCCCGTCATCACGATCGACGTCAACGCCGACGGCGCTAAGGTGGCTACCTTCGTGGCATCCGACAACTTCAAGCTTGGCGTGCTCACCGGCGAGTACATGGCCGAGCGCCTCAAGGGCAAAGGTAAGGTCGCCTTTCTCACGCATCCGACCGTGACCTCAGGGCTAAACCGCGAACAAGGTGCCAAGAGCGTGCTCAGCCGCTTCCCCGGCATCGAGATTGTGGCCGAGCAGGCCACACGCGGGGAGCGACTCACCGCCGCCAACGTGACGGAGAACGTTCTCACCGCCAATCGCAAGCTCGACTGCATCTGGGCCATCAACGACCCTACGGCGCTCGGCGCCATTCAGGCCGTCAAGCACGCCAAGCGCGAGGGCGAGCTGTTCGTGGTGGCCATCGATGGCTCGCCCGAAGCGGTGCTGGCGATCAAGCAGGGCGGGGCGTTTGCGGCCAGCGCCGCGCAATACCCACAGAAGATGGCGGTCGCCGCTGTCGAACAAGCCATCCGGGCCCTGCAGGGACACAAGCTTGAACCGTTCTATCCCATCGATGGCGCGCTTGTCACGAAGGACAACGTCGCTAGCTACCCCGGCTGGGCGGAGTGACCGCGGCCCCTTCTTCGGCGACCACGCAGCCGCCCGCGCTCGCGCTCCGTCATCTGGCGAAGACCTACCCCGGCGTGCGAGCACTCAAGGACGTGGCGCTCAGCCTGCGAGCGGGCGAAGTGCACATGCTGCTCGGCGAGAACGGCGCCGGCAAGTCAACGCTGGTCAAGGTATTGGCGGGTGCTGTCGCAGCCGACCCCGGCGCGGACCTAAGAATCGCGGGTAACCCGGTGCGATTGAAGAGCCCTCGACACTCGCGGGAGCTCGGAATTTCGGTGATCCATCAGGAGCTCAACCTGATCCCCAGCCTGAGCGCTGTGCAGAACATGTCGCTTGGGCGCGAGCTCCGCGGGCGCTTTGGCCAGCTAGCGCATGGAGCCATGCGTGCCAGGGCTGCGGACGCGCTCCGGAGGTTGGGCGTAGAGTTTGACCTCGACTGTCCGGTCGAGCGGCTGTCGGTAGCGCAGCAACAGCTCGTGGAAATCGCGGCGTCCCTGCTCGACGACTGTCGCGTGCTCATTCTGGACGAACCCACTTCTGCGCTGGCACAGCACGAGGTCGACAGGCTCGGCGAAATTCTGGTGCGGCTGAAGAACGCGGGGGTGGCCATCCTCTACATCACCCACCGATTCGAGGAGGTATTCGCGTTCGGCGCGCGGGCCACGGTGCTACGCGACGGCGAGTTGATAGGCGAGCGGTTGTTTACCCAAACCGACAAGGCCGAGCTCATCCACATGATGGTGGGCCGCGAACTGCGCGAGGTCTTCCCAGCGCGCCAGGGCACGCTGGGGCCACCGTTGCTCGAGGTTGCTGGCGTGAGCAGCAGCGGGGGCCTGCACGACGTGAGCTTCAGCGTCCGAGCCGGCGAGCTCGTGGCGCTGGCCGGCTTGATGGGCTCCGGGCGGACGGAGCTTGCCCGCGCGCTGTTCGGACTCGATGACTCGGCCGAGGGCACGCTACGAGTTTGTGGCCAGTCGCTTGGCTTCGGGTCGGTGCGCCAGGCGGTTCGGGCGGGCCTCGCGCTCGTGCCGGAGGATCGCAAGGCGCAGGGGCTGGTCCTTGGGCTCAGCGTCACGCAGAACATGACGCTCGCCGCGCTGGCTACCGGACGCGGCCGGTTCGGAGAGATCGCGGCCAGCCGAGAAGCCAGCGCGGTCGCTGCGCTCTCGGCGAAGCTCAACATCAAGGCCTTCTCTCCGAGCCAGGCCGTGGGTACCTTGAGCGGCGGCAACCAACAGAAAGTGGTCCTCGCCAAGTGGCTACACACGGGCGCTCAGGTGTTTCTGTTCGACGAGCCAACGCGCGGCATCGACGTGGGCGCCAAGCAGGAAATTTACCGAGTGCTCCGCGAGCTTCTCGAGCGCGGGGCCGCGATCCTGATGATCTCCTCCGAGCTGCCGGAAGTCCTGGGGATGGCCGATCGGATCTTGGTCATGTGCGAAGGCCGCATCAGCGGCGAGCTTGACCGCGAACGGGCGACGCCCGCCGCCATTCTTGAGCTGGCGACGGCCTTCCGCAGGCCGAGCCCGGAGGCGAAAAGCGCATGAGGCTCGAGCTCGGTCGTTCGCGTTGGGCCATGCTGCTGCTGCTCGGTGGCCTGGTGGGCGCCATCACGTGGGCTGAACCAAGCTTCTGGAGCCCCGACAACCTGCTCAACATCACGCGCCAGATGTCGCTCAACGCCATCATCGCCGCGGGCATGACGCTCGTCATTCTGACGGGAGGCATCGACCTGTCGGTGGGCTCGGTGCTGGCGTTTGTGGGTATCGTGACGGCGCTGGCGTTGAAGGCCGGACTCCCGGTGTCCTTGGCCGCACTCTTCGGTAGTCTGGTTGGAGCCGGGCTCGGCAGCGTGAGCGGCCTCTTGATCGCCTTCGGACGCTTGCCGCCGTTTGTCGTGACGCTGGCGATGATGGCCGTCGCGCGCAGCCTGACGCGCGTCGTGACCGAAAACAAATCCCTCTACAACCTGCCAGAAGGGCTCAGCCTGCTCAGCGACACCCTGGAGTTTGCGCCCCTCCACTTGTCC
>JANNWK010000272.1:0-2072 GCA_031408355.1 Myxococcales bacterium | reverse complement strand
CGCCCGCGTTGAGCCTTCTCATGGCTCGCGGGCGTGGCGCGCCCAAGGCCTCATCAACGATGCGTCGCGCCGCAGGGCCCTACGTTTGCTCTCTGCCCAGGTCGCGAGTGCGACCAAAAGATCTGAGTGATCTCTGCGCTTGGGGTGCTGCCGGCGCGGAGGTCGCGGGTGCGACCGCTCCCGTCGTGATGGGACGAAGGTCGCAGACGCGACCAAGCAGTCAGTGGTCGGCCGGGATACGCCGCGACCCCATCCTTCCCGCAATTTCTATCGGTTTGCGTTCCCGCGAGCTAGTCGTAGGTGCGACCCCAGCCGGCGCGAGAGGAGGGCGTCGCGGAGCAGCGGCATATGGACTTGGAAGCGGGGCACGCAACTGAGCCGGCGGCTAAGCCGATGGGTTGTGCATGCCTCCGCCAGGTCGACCGTCGCAGGTCTCATCGTCAGCAGAAACGGCGTCAACGTCTGCCGCGCGCCTTCGATGGCGAGACGCGCGAGTCTTTCAGGCGGAGGTGCAGCGTCGGCTGGCTCACGTTGGCCTACCGTTCATGCCGTGGCTGGTGTTGGAAACGCTGCAGGACATCATCGACCAGACCGGCGACGCCGCGAATCAGGCGAGCGTGGCCGAGCGCTCCGGGTTGACCAAGAAGGTGGTTTCGTTCTGGATGATTGCCTTGAGTGAGGAGGGTCTTGTCGACCGCGGCCCCGACATCGACGGGCGTGCCCACCGAGTCATCCTCACCAAATATGGCACCGAGACGCTGTTGAGGTGTCGGGCTCAGCTTTGTGAGGGAGGTACCCGTTCGATGGGTTTGCCCCGACACGGCTGAGAGCGGGAGCTTTTGGAGCGGCGAAGCGCGTGCCAAAATCCGGTAATAGTTGCTCCGGCATGTTCGGAACCGTGGGCCGGAAAGCTGCTGGGCGAAGCCGGCGCCCTAGTGAGTGTGCTGCTCGGTCGGGTTCTTGATGTGAACGATGCTTGTTTCAGCCTGGCGGGCCCAGGTGGAGCTGGGCGATTCACGGACGACCTGCGCGAGCGACTCAAGCGCCTCGCCGTCGCGCTTTAGCTCGTGTTGCAGGGTTCCCAGCGTGAAACGGGTCTGAGCGCGTTCCGGTCCCGCAGCAAGCGACGGCAGGAGACGCAGCAGCGTGGTCACGGCATCGCTGACCCGCCTTTCGCTCGACAGGATCAAGGCTTCGCTGAGTTCCAAGTGGTTGGCCGAGAGCGAACCGCTCGCGGTGTCGAGGGCGCGCGCCTGAAGCAGCAAGCCCCGAGCTTGCACGGTGCGCCCGTCGTTGAGTTCGAGGCGCACGAGGCGAGCCAGAGCTTCAGCCTTGGCCGCCGGCGGCGCGAGCACCGCCGCGAAAGACTCGCGGGCACGCTGCTGGCTGCCCTGGGCTAGGTACAGATCTCCGAGAGCCACCCGGGCGGCTCCGGAGCGCTCCGCTTCTCGGCGCAGCTGGCGCAACCGCGCGCTCGTCTTGACGGCACTGTCGAGAAACTCGAGGTAGCGGTCGGGCTCCGTGAAGCCCGCAGCCACCGCGACGACGTCGTTGCCGGCTGGCGCCGCTGACACGTCCAGGATGCAGCTCGCCAGTGCGCCTTGGCTGCCTATCCAGCGCCGGAATAGCTCGGGGTGGGTCTGGGCGTCGAGCCTGAGATTCACGTAGTGAATGCGAGCCATTTGCTCGAGCATGGGCAGCGCGAGCGTCGCGTCCATCGCGGTGGAAAGTGGCCTGTCCGCCTGCGTGAAGCGCACGTGGAGGAGTTTCTGCTCGTCGCGCGCCCGCTCAAGCGCGGCCTCCACGCTGTCATGCCAAACGACTCGCCCCGCAACGGGCGAACGGGTTCGAGCCGCCTGCACGCCGACGAAACCCGCGAGCAGGCCGAGGGCGAGACCGACTACCCAAAGCGTGAGGCGCCGGCGAGGCGCGCCGGCGGCTTGCCGCACAGCGGTGTTAGTCGATCCGCCGGAGCTTGCTGACTCGCCCACGGAAGTTCCAGTCCATGACGTACAGGTTGCCGTCGTTGTCCCAGCGGGCGGAGTGGGGCGCGATGAAGACGCCGTCTTCCC
>JANNWK010000271.1:0-1522 GCA_031408355.1 Myxococcales bacterium | reverse complement strand
CAACGGCAGCGCTTGGGCCGGCGCCGTCTCCGCTAGCCGTTCGGCGACACCGAGCGCCGCGAGCGGCGTGTCAGCAAACTCGGCCTGAAAGCTGAGCAAGCCACGCAGGGCGTCCTCGCCCCGAGCGGCTTTGTCGAGAGCCTCAGCCACCAGAAACGCCCTCAAATCAGCTTGTTCTAGGCTTAGAGGACCCCCTAGCGCGAGCAGCTCCGCCGCCACAACCCGCGCCTCCTCGGCGCCGCGAGGGCCACCCATCACTACATACTCGAGGTGGCGAGCCACGAGCTGGGCCTCGGCCACACTGGGGGCTAGGCGGGCCGCTCGCAGCGCCTGCGAGAGCGCCGTATCGCGTTCGCCGGCCACGAGCGAAGCACGCGCGGCCTCGACGAGCAGCGTGGCTCGCGACTCGGCGCTGCCACCAGAGATGGTCGCAAGCTCATCCAAGGCCTGAGCGAGACCCAGCGGATTCTGGCGGCGGCGCTCGACCTCAACGCCCAGCTCGAGCAGGCGTTCGGAGCGCGTCCAGGTGCCCATGCCCTCGAGCACGCGCCGCGCGGCTTCGACGTCACCGCCAGCCAAGTAGGCCTCGCAAGCCCGACGCGAGAGATCGGCGGCCTCGCCCCGATCCTGAAGCATGGCGCCGCCGCGCAGTCAGAGCGGCGCGGCACGCAACGGAGCCCCCAAGCGCTCGTTGAGATCGGCGAGCACGCGCAGAACGCTGAGGTGGTCGCCCGTCGCCGCAATCAGCGCTTCAAGCTCGGCGCGCGCCTCGTCCGGGCGCCCCAAGCGCTGCTCGAGCACGGAAGCCCTCCGCAGGCGCACGCGACGAACGTCATCCACCATGCTCGCGAGGCTCGCGCGACGCGCCAGCAAAGTCGCCAGGGTCTCGTAGTCCCCCTGTCGCTCGGCCTTGCGCTCGAGCGCCGCAATGGCGTCGGTGTCGTTCGGGTCCTGCCCAAGCACCTCCGACCAGCGGGCCAGCGCCCCCTCCTCATCTCCCTGCTCGCCCAGCAACGCCGCCAGCTCCCGCAGCAGCAGGAGCCGCTGTGCCTCGCTCGAACAGAGCTCAATCCAGTGACTGAGCGCGTCGGCTTCGGTGATGCGGTCGCGCGCCTGTCTGGCCAGCGCGGTCAAATCCGACCACAGGCTTTCTATCTCGGGAGTCTCGGAGAGCGCACGCTGCATCACTTCGATCGCGCGATCCGGCTCGCCTCGCGTGGCAATCAGCGCCGCGAGCTCGGCCGAAACCTTGGACTGCCGCACGCGCTCAAGGCCAAGCCGTTCGAGGCCAAGGGTCAGATGCTGCTCAAGCTCCGCATGCCGACCCTGCTGTCGAAGCATGCTGGCGAGGCGTTCGAAGACCTCCGCCTGCTGCTCGTCGGGCAAGTCCTCAATAGCCGCGGCCCGGCGCAAGCTCTCCTCCGCTTGAGCTGGCTCCACTGCGGCCGCTGCCAGATCGAGCAGTGCCTGCCCGCGAGCCATCGGTGGAACGGCTTCGAGCACGGCCTCGATCAGCGCGGGG
>JANNWK010000270.1:0-1923 GCA_031408355.1 Myxococcales bacterium | reverse complement strand
CTCCGCGATATCATCGTGTTCCCGCACATGGTGTCGCAGCTGTTCGTTGGTCGCGAGCGCAGCATCGCGGCGCTCGACGAAGCGATGCTGCAAACCAAGGAGATCTTCCTGGCGGCCCAGCGCAGCGCCAAGACCAACGATCCCACGCCGGAGGACATCTACTCGGTAGGCACGCTTGGCAGCATCGTTCAGCTGCTGCGGCTTGCCGACGGCACGGTGAAGGTGCTCGTCGAGGGTCGCAAACGCGCTCGCGTAAAGCGCTACCTGGAGTCCGCGGACTTCTTTCAGGTTGAGCTTGAGGAGATCGAGGAGGCTGTCCCGACGGACGTGGAGGTTGAAGCGCTAATCCGCAGCGTGCAGAGCACCTTCGAGATCTACGTGAAGCTGAACAAGAAGGTTCAGCCCGAAGTTCTGATGAGCGTTCAGAGTATCGAAGAGGCCGGCAAGCTCAGCGATACGATCGCCGCCAATCTGCCCACCATCAAGCTGTCTGATCGTCAGGCGCTGCTCGAAATGGAGGACGCTAAGAAGCGTCTCGAGCGCCTGTTCGAATTGATGCAAGCCGAGATCGAGATTCTCCAGGTGGAGAAGAAGATCCGTTCGCGCGTCAAGAAGCAGATGGAGAAGACGCAGAAGGAGTACTACCTCAACGAGCAAATGCAGGCCATCCAGAAGGAACTGGGCGGCGGTGAGCGCGACGAGTTCAAGAACGAGATCGCCGAGATCGAGGAGAAGCTCAAGACTAAGCAGCTCTCCGAAGAGGCGCAGGGCAAGGTCAAAAAGGAGCTGAAGAAGCTCAAAATGATGCACCCGACGAGCGCGGAAGCGACGGTCGTGCGCAACTACGTCGACTGGATTCTGAGTCTGCCGTGGGCCGACAAGACCGAAGAGCGCTTTGATATTGCTGAAGCCGAGAAGATCCTCGACGAGGACCACTACGGCTTGAAGAAGCCCAAGGAGCGCATCGTCGAGTACTTGGCCGTGCAGGCTTTAACCAAGAAGCTCAAGGGGCCGATCCTGTGCTTCGTCGGGCCGCCCGGGGTTGGCAAGACGAGCATCGCGCGCAGCATCGCCCGCGCTACCGGGCGAAAGTTCACCCGCCTGTCGTTGGGTGGCGTGCGCGACGAGGCGGAGATCCGCGGGCACCGCCGTACCTACATCGGCGCGCTGCCGGGCAAGATCGTGCAGAGCCTGAAGAAGGTTGGCTCGAACAATCCGCTCTTCTTGCTCGACGAGATCGACAAGATGAGCGCCGATTTTCGCGGGGATCCGGCGGCGGCGCTGCTCGAGGTGCTGGACCCGGAGCAGAACTCGACGTTCAACGACCACTACCTGGACCTGGATTACGACCTCAGCGACGTGATGTTCATCACGACTGCCAACACGTTGAGCGGCATCCCGGTGCCCTTGCAGGACCGGATGGAGATCATCCAGCTTACGAGCTACACCGAGTTCGAGAAGCTGAACATCGCTGAAAAGTATCTGGTTCCGCGGCAGAAGAAGGAATGCGGGCTCACGGAGGTGGACCTCACGTTTACCGAAAATGCCATCCGCACGATCATTCACCACTACACGCGTGAGGCTGGCGTGCGCTCGCTAGAGCGCGAGATCGCCTCGGTGTGTCGCAAGGCCGCGCTGAAGGTGGTGCGTGAGGGTGCGGATCAGAAGATCGAGGTCAAGGGCATCGACGTGCCGACCTACCTGGGCGTGCCTAAATACCGGCTCGGGAAGAAGGAAGAGGCGGACGGCATCGGCCTGACTCACGGTCTCAGCGTTTCCGATCACGGCGGGGACATCCTGGACTGTGAAGTGAGCGTCGTGGCCGGCAAGGGCAAGTTGGCCATCACCGGCCTGCTCGAGAAGGGCATGGAAGAGAGCGCCCAGGCGGCGATGAGCTACGTCCGGTCGCGCTCGAACGTGTTC
>JANNWK010000269.1:0-1800 GCA_031408355.1 Myxococcales bacterium | reverse complement strand
CCAGAACCGCCGTGCCTAGCCCGACACCCAGCAGGACGCGGAGCCGCCTCGGCGGAACGGGGGTCCGGAGCGCAGCCTGCCCCCATGAGTTGACGGTGGGATCCGCGACGGGCATCGACGAGCCGCCGACGGGGGTGATGACGAGCGGAGCCGACAGCGCGGGCGCCGAGCTTCGATCGGTGTGAGGGGAGTCGTGCGATAGGGTCACGTCCCTCGCGCCGAGCACGCGTTCGGCGCGTTCGACGTGGACCCGACTTTCGGCCTGGCCAAACGGTAACAGCGCCCGACCGAGCTCGAAAACGTTGGGGAAGCGATGGGCGCGATCCTTCGCCAGGCAGCGGAGCACCGCCTGCTCCAGCAGCGCGGGTATTTCGCCGCGCAGCTCCCGCAGCGGCACCGGATCGTCGTGAAGCAGGGCCGCACACAGCTGCGGGATGGACTCACCGGTGTAGGGAGGCTGTCCGGTCAGCATTTCGTAGAGCATCGCGCCGAGCGACCAGATGTCGGCGCGCGTGTCGACATCCTTGGCTGAGCGCATTTGTTCCGGCGCCATGTAGAGCGGCGAGCCGATGAGCGCCGAGGTCTTGGTGAGCGACAGCTCCTCGAGCGACGTACCACTCAGTGCCTTGGAAATGCCGAAGTCGAGGACTTTGACTCGCCTCGTTCCATCAGCACGGTGGGCCAAGAAGATATTGCCGGGTTTCAGGTCCCGGTGCACGACGCCAGAGGCGTGGGCTTCAGCCAGTGCCTCGATGGCCTGGAGTGTGAAGTCGATCGCGTCCAAGATGGGCAGCACGCCGCACTTCCGCAACTCGTCGGCGATGTCGTTACCCTCCAGGTACTCCATCACCATGTACGGCAAACCGTTGTCGAGCGTGCCGACGTCGAGCACGCGCGCAACGTGCTCGCTGCGGATCTTGGCGGCGGCTCGCGCTTCGCGGCGGAAGCGTTCCGCGCTTTCCGGGCGCTCGGCCGCCGCAGGGCTCAAGAACTTCACAGCAACGCGCTGCTCAAGATCGCCGCGGAAGGCCGAGACCACGATGCCCATGCCCCCCTCGCCCAGCACCTTCTCAACCCGGTACTTACCGGCTAGGAGCTCGCCTTCTTGAACCGGGGACTCCATCAAGTTCCCGGGAGCGTAGCTCAGTTTCGGTCGAGCGGGTTACTTCGGCGGTCGGTACGCGGGGTGGGGGTTCGGAAACCAGGACTCGCCCGTCAGGCGATAGACCGTCAACCGCGCGAAATCCAGGCCGAGCGTGGCTCCGTAGTGGTGGGCGTCGTTCGAACCGAGACCGCCATTGACCGAGAGCGTGATGCCCCAGGGTGCCCCGAGTACCAGAGCGCCGTGCCCACCGCTGGAGCCCTCACCCCAAAACCGCTGGTAGGGGCCGGCGTCGAGCGCGACGCCGAAACCGCCAGTGACAAAGCCGCGGCTGGCGACCCGCAGCGAAAGCCCAAGATCGGTCCCGTCCCCAAACAACGTGAGCAGGCGAAACATGCCGCCGACCACCACCCTATTCGAAGCAGGTGTGCCAATCCCGGTTTCGATGGCAAGCGAAGGATCGAGCCGAAGCTTACGTCCGCTCTGCGCGACGTAGGTGGCACCTGCGCCCGTGTAGACCCAGGAAGACACGTCCGCGCGAGCGCTCGCCGCGTAGCTGAGCACGCCGGCAAGCGCGCCGGCCGAGCAGGCGAGCCTCAAGATGATTCGAGTCGCGCGGGTCGGACCGTGAAAAGCTGACTGCATTGTGTTTCGTTACCTCGCGCCTACTCCTTAAACGGAGTCGAGCGCTCCCACCA
>JANNWK010000268.1:0-17128 GCA_031408355.1 Myxococcales bacterium | reverse complement strand
TGTCGGCGCGCAGGCTGTCGATGGTGAGAAAAAGGACGTTGCGAGGCTTGGCCGGCTCGCTTGCGGGAATGGCGGCGCTTGAGGGAGCGACGGGCGAGCTGCTGGTGCTGACGGCGGAGGACGAACCGGCGGGCGACGGGGCGGAGTTTGACTTGGCGCAGCCGAGCGCGAGCGCGAGGCTGAGCGTGAAAACATAGGGGCGACTCACGCGCTACTCGCCCTGGATCTCGCGCTCGAGGCGATCGAGCTCGCTCTCGAGGTTGTGTGGAGTGATGCGCTGCTCGGTTTCGGGCTCCAGATCCTCGGGAGTGAGGACCTCCGGGCCCGTCGTCGCAGGGGCAGGCGGGGCGCCGCGCGTTTGGGTCGATTGGGGCGGCGGTGGAGTCGCGGAGTCGGAGCTGCCCGACTGCTCGGTGGGGCCGCCCCTAGAGCAACCTCCGAGCAGCAGCGCGGCGCCGATCAGCGCTAGCGCGAAGGGCCTCAAGGCTTGGCTCCTGCGCTCGCGGGTGCCGCGGCTGGCCTTGGGGCGGAGGCGGAAGCGCTGGGCCTCGAGCCCTCCCGGAGCAGGCTGGCTAGGCGCGCTTCGTGACGCTGGTGCTCACGGTCGGAGAGCTTGGCAATGCGGGCGAGGAGCTTGTCCCGCGCGCTGCCGCTCCGCGAGTTTTCAGCCAGGAAGCGCAGGCGGGTTAACTCCGACGCGCGGGTGGCATGCAGCCGCAGTTCGTCGCGCACCCGGGCGTCGGCCAGGCGAGTACCGACCGTTTTTACCAGCTCGGCGCGATGGCGCTCACGCCGCTCGAGACGTGTCGCCAGATGCCGGTGCCATCTGCGGGCTAGCTCGCCAGAACCTGCGGCTTCGGCGCTGGACGCCGCCGACGGAGCGGCCTCGGCGCTGGGCGCTGGCTCGACCTGCGGGTCGCGGGCCTTGAGCCGCTGGAGCACGCCCTCGCCCCGGCGCCGCAGCTCCTCGATCTTTGGACGGTGTCGCTCACGGCCGGCGGAGGCGCTGGGAGCTGCGGCAGGCTCGGCCGACTGCGCGGGCAGTGCGAGCAGGCCCAGCGCGGCGGCGGCCAGTAGCGGGCGGATTCTCTTCATGGCGAGTTTGCTCCGGGTTTCGAGATCGTGGGGAGTTTGGGGGTCGCACGCCAGGCGCGCAGCCCGAGCAGGCCGAGCCACAGCAGGCTCAGCAGCGGCAGCGCGAGCGCCAGCGGCGTGGTGGCCGCGCCCAGCAGAAGGAATCGCTCCGCCACGAAGAAGGCGATCATCAGGAAGATCGTCCCGCCGACGACGAGCAGGCTGAGCGCGGCCCGGCGACCCTCGCCTGGCATGAGCGGGCTGAGGGGCGCCTCTGCCCGTCCCACGCGCCGCCGCAGGGCAAGCAGCGCGCCGAGCCCCACGACGCCCGCCCCGGTCGCCCAGTGAAGCGGCTCCGCGAGCGGACCGAACAGGAGGGGCATCGACCCGAGCGCGATGATGCCGGCCGCGACGAGCGGGAGGGCGCTGCGAGGAGGCGGCGGAGACAGAGCCAACGGGCGCGGAACATAGGCCTGGCCGGGGCAGAAGCAACCGGTTCTCGCGCACTTGGCGCCGTTTTCTTGCAGGCGCGGCCTGTCGCGTGCGATTCGAGAGCCCATGGCAATGCGTTTGGGCTCCACGGCGGCGTTGTTCGTCGTCTTTGGCGCGCTTTCCTGCCAGCGAGCGACCGAGACCGGGACCGCAGCCGCCCGGGCCAGCACGAGCGCCGGGCCCGCGGGAGTTGCCGGCGCGACTGCGCCTGGGCCCGCTCGGCCGGCTTCCGCTCGCGTGGGTCTCGACGGCGCCTGGCAAGCCGCGGGTGAGAGCGGAGGTCAGCGCGTATTTGCTCGTTCGCTGCGGGCGTGGATCCACGATCGTCCTTCGAAGGCGAGCGAACGGCTGGGCTACTTTCGCGCGGGCTCCTCGCTTTCGATCACGGGCGAGAGCCCCGGCCGTGAAGGCTGCAAGGCCGGCTGGTTCCCGGTCGCGCCGCGCGGCTTCGTTTGCGCCGAAGACGCGAGCACCCTGGACAAGAACGATCCGGTCGTCGTCGCGTTCAGCGGGCTTGCGGCGGTGCTCGAACGCAAGCTGCCGTATATTTATGGCACCGTCCGGCGCCCCGGACCCATCTACACGCGCCTGCCGACTCGGCAAGAAGCGGAGCGCGCCGAGGAAGAGCTGGCCCTGCGCATGGCCAAATGGCTCTCGGCGGAGGGCGAGCTGGGCGCCAGCTACGCGCAGCACGTATGGCTCGCCGGCGCGACTCCACCGGACGCGCGGGCCGCCTGGGAAGCCAAGAGCAGCGATGACTTGCCCGCGTTTTTGGGAGCGGGCCGCGCCCTGCCCACACCCGAAGGGCAGCTGGCCCACGGCAGCGAGCTGATTGCGGCGCGGATGAAGCCGCGTCAGGGGCTTTCGCTGCTCAAGACCCTGCTCTTCGAGGGGCGGCGCTATGGCATCACGACGGACTTGGACGTGGTGCCCACCGATCGACTGCGGCCGATTCAAGGCTCGGAGTATCACGGCGTGGAGCTGGGTCGCGACGTCACGTTTCCGTTCGCGTTCGTTCGGCGTGAGTCCGCCAGGCTGAAGCGACTTGCGAAGGGAAAATTGGTCGATGCGGGGCCGGCGAAGTATTGGTCGACGCTCAAGCTTACGGGCAAGCAGAGCTTCTTCAAGGGTCGGCTCCACTACGAAACGGCGGACGGGACCTACGTTTCGGACCAGGACGCCTCGCGGCTCGATCCGGTCAAGAAGATGCCGGCCTGGGGCACGAAGGGCGAGCGCTGGTTCGACGTGAACGTGACCAAGCAGACCTTGGTGGCCTACGATGGCGTGCGGCCCGTGTATGCGACGCTGGTCTCCACCGGCGAAGCGGGGCTCGAGGACCACGAGAACTCCACGGCCACCCAACGCGGCATTTTTCGGATCCACACGAAGCACGTCTCTTCCACCATGGACTCGGACGAGGCCGGTGAGGAGTTCGAGCTGCGGGATGTGCCCTACGTGCAGTACTTTGAGAAGGGCTACGCGCTACACGGAGCGTATTGGCACGATCGCTTCGGGACGCCCAAGAGCCACGGTTGCATCAACCTGACCCCTGAGGACGCTCGCCGCCTCTTCTTCTTTACCGAGCCGCCACTGCCCGCCGGCTGGCATGCCGTTCAGCGGTCGCTGACCGGCACCGTGCTCTTCGTGCACCCGTAGCGCCCGCCCGGCCTCGCTCAGTGACCACCCGCGCCGGCGCTCGGATCGCTGCCGCCCGCTCCTCCTGCACTGGCCGGAGCGCCGCCAGAAGCTGGAGCGCCGGCCGAGGGCGAGGCGCCTCCGCTCGAAGGAGCTGCGCCGCCCATCGCAGGAGCACCTGCGCCGCCCGCGCCGCCCGCGCCCCCTGCGCCGTCGCTGCAGTTGCTCGGCTCAACCAGGGAAACGGCGAGCGTGCTGGTCACGGGGCTACCCAGCTCGTCGAGCAGCGGTTCGCCGTCGGAGGCGCTCAGCAGCGAGGCTCGCAGGGTCGCGACGTTGCTCAACAGCGCGCTATCCAGTGGCAGCAGCGCATCGGTCGAGGCGACCTGGACCGCCGCGAGCTCTTGCTCGTCCGCGTCGAGCGCCGCGACCTCCACGAACAGGCACTGCTTGGCGGAGCCGCAGGCCTGCGGTGGCCGGAGCACATATTGGGTGGTGGCGGGCGACAGCGCGACTCTGACGCCCAGCGTTCGATCGCAACCGAGCGGCACCCGGGCTCCGGGCTCGGCGGCGACCCAGATTTGACCTTGTTCGTCGGGGCTGCCCGAAAGCTGGACAATCCGGAGTTCAACCGGTTCGAGCATCACGGGCGCTGCCACTTCGTCTTCGCTGCAGGCCCAGAGCACGGGCACGCTGCACACAGCAGCTAGCGCGAGGCGGAGGAGGGGGGAGCGGCGGCCCTGGAAGAGTCGGTGTGGTGGTCGGTTCATGAGCGGCTACGGGCGAATGCTTGGAGAGCGAGGGCCTCGCTATTGCCCCGCCGACGCGGTGTCGTCAATCACGCTCATCCGGGAGTGCGCCGCCGTGTCGCTTCAGGGCGCACGCAGACGATTGACCCGGCAAAAATGAGCCAAGAACGGGCCGGAAATGCGGGTGGCCGGGCGGTCCGCGCTGCCCGGGAACTCGAACTTGAGCAGGCCCTCTACCGCGCCGCGATGGGTCAGATCGAGCCGCCGCAGCTCGAGGCTGCCGCCAGGGAGGAAGTCAACGCGACCGCTCGCGAGCTTGGCCGTGGGCAGCGCGTGGGGTTTTTGCGGATCCGCCCCCGCTTCCAGCATGGGATAGCTGCCGGGTTCGGCTTGCGTGCCGGCCGGGAACACGACGTTCACCGACAGGCTGACGGCGTCGGTCGGAGCCTCGGTGCCGGTGTCGCACGAGCGGGCGTCCGAGCTGAGCGTGATGAGCAATCGACTCTCGTCCGGGCTCACCTCGATATATTCGGCCAGGGAAGCGCGGGGAAGCAGCGTCATCTCGTCTTTGGCCCCAGCGCCCGCGACCACGTGCACGGGTCTGGCCACATCGTCACGGCAGCCGAGCGCTAAACTCAGCAGGCATGCGAGCCAGGGTGCCGCCCGTAGGCGCCTCACGCGCTTTCAGCGCGGACGGGCTCGGCGTTGGCGCTCCCCGGGAGACTGGCCCGACCTTCGCTCTCGCCCAGCGGGAACGACGCTTCGCTCAGCTTCGGCGTCAGCTTGGCCAGGGCGCGTCGGGCCTGCCCGACGGTGGGGCGGTTCTTCGGATCGCGGCGCAAACAGGCCGCTAGCAGCCTGGAAAGCTCGGCGGACTCCGGGAGGTGGGCGAGGTGGGCCAGCTTGTCGGGCCAGCCGTCGTGCCCGATATGTGCGGACATGATCGCCGTCTCGTCCTCGGCGTCGAAGAGCAGCGAGCAAGTGAGGGTTTCGAACGCCGTGCAGGCGAAGGCGTACATGTCCGCGGGGAGCGGGGAGCGGGACTCGACCAAGCCGAGCACCTCCGGCGCGCAGTACTCGAGGGTGCCGCAGCCTGGACGCAGTTGCCGGCCACTCAGGCCGAAGTCCACCAGCACGGGCGTTTCACCGTCGCGAAGAATGATGTTCGATGGCTTGATGTCGAGGTGCCCGACGCCGGCGCCGTGCATGGCTTCGAGTGCGGCGAGAATGCCGTCGAGGTAGGTGAGTGCGCGCTCCATGCTGAGCGAACGGCCGCGGATCAGCCGATCGAGCCCGGCCCCGCGAATCAGTTCCATCACCAGAATAGGCTTGGGCCGCGCCGCCAGATCGAAGGTGACGAAACGCGCCAAGTTAGCGTGTTGCGGCAAACCCAAGAGCGCGCCGGCTTCCTCGCGGAAGAGCTGCAAGAACTCCTGCTCAGAAAGACTGCGCGCCGTGGTGGGGTCATAGTCCGGCACCTTCAGCGCGAAACCCTCAGCCTTTGCGTCGTGGCGCTCTTCGAAACGGCGAGCCATGAACACGGAGCTGGCGCCGCCGCTGCCCAGGGAACGCACCACATAGAAGGCGCCAATGGTGCGGCGCGGGAGCAGCCAATCCGGTAGCGGGGCACGCCGGCGTTCGAGCGGGATAGCCAGGCTGTCGGTGGAGGCTGCTGCTGGCAGGTGCACGAGTCGACCGAGCACCTTGGCGACCGCGAGCCCAATGGCTTCGGGGATGTCGGCGGTCAGCTCGCTCACTGCCATCTGAAGCTGAGCCGCGTTGGGCGGCACACCGGAGCGCACGGTGCGCTCGACGAGCGCGGCGACCGACGCCACGTCCGCCACGATCGCGATGGCCATCGGATCCACGTCGAGCACGCGCCGCACAGCGCCCTGGGTGAGCCGCCGCAGTCCGTCAATCGTCTCCTCGACGTCGGCGAGCACGTCCGCCGAGGCGCCGGAGGCGTCCACCAGATCCGCCTGGCTACGCGCCGCCGCGACGTTGTCGAGAGAGCGGGCCATGCGCTGTACCACGCGTCGCAGCGCCTCCCCGCGGTAGGAGCCACCGGCGCCTAGGCTGCGCGAGAGCCGGAGCAAGCGGGCCGCGACCCGCCGGGATTCGTCACGAAATTCGCTGCCCATGCGGGCTTCAAAGTGCTGCGACTCCCCGCCATCCTGCGCCTCAACACTGGCCGGATTGAGGAACTCCACGTAGCCGGTGACGGCGCTGCGAACCTCCGGATTGGTGGAGGCCTCGGCGATGGCCTCCAGGCTGGGTAACTCATCGACCTGCGAGGCCAGCGCCAGTAGCAGATCCGAAGGCTCGCTCACGCCTTCGCGCACCGCCGCGTCGAAGCTGCGCGCCAAGGTGGCGCAGGCGATACGGTGCACGATAGGCTCGGGCTGGTGCGCGACCCGGCGCATCATCACGCCGACGGCGCGGCGCACGCGGCGCCGCACGCCGCCCTCATCGTCGGCGGTCCTAGCCGACTCGAGATCGACCAGATGCAGCAGCGCTTTGAGACGTCGCTGCTCGCCTAGCGCCAGCGCTGGTGACGCTGCCGCCTCGTTAGCGCTGGCCTCGGCCTCCAGCAGGAATGTGCCCATCCGGTCGTACAGGCGCTCCACTTCTGGAACGCCGGTGTCCGTGTCACCAGGGCGACGCCCGAGCAGCATCAGGTCCGAGAGGCGTGGCGTTTCCAAGGCCGCGGCGTCGAGATCGCTGAGGGCTCCCAAGACGTAGGGCAGCATCTGTTCATCGTGCGCATCGTGCGAGGCGACAAAGTCCATGGCGCGATGCGCGACCGCGACGGCTTGAATCGCCAAGTCAGTGGCAGCGCGGGCACCCTTGGACTCGTAGGCCAACAGCGCGCCGCGAACCGAGGCGACCACTTCGTTCTGCTCGTCCTGATCCCGATCAAGAATGCGCACGGCGCGCTCAGCGACTCCGCGCAGCACCGAGTTCTGTGAATCGGCCCGTTGCGCCAATGTCTGCTTGAGAACCTTGGCCGCCCCTCGGCCAAAGCTGGGGCTGCTCAGATCCGCAAATAGCGCCGCTGCGGCCTCGGCGACGTCGGGGCGGCGCTTGGTGCACAGCATCTCCAGCAGTGCTTCGGCCGCGTCTGGCTCGGCCTCGATCACCCGCGGCATCCCGAGTAGCAGGGTCGCCGCCAGCCCGGGATCAGCGCTCGAGACCGGCCCATCCAGGAGCCGCTTCAAGGCTCGAATCGAGCTATCCGGCTCGCTCACCAGGGTCGCGACCAACGACACGCCAGCTCGACGCCACTCGGTGGGCGTCATTTCCGGATCGAGCGCGACGTCGATTTCCTCGCGCAGGCTCGGCTCGATCGCCGACAGGATGCCGCGCGCGACCGCAGCGTGCCGCCAGACAAGCGGTTCGCGGTCGTGGAGCAGCGTCTGATACACCCCGCGAATCGGCTCCGAGAGCAGCAGATCGCGGGGGTACATGTCCCCCTGCTGGGCACGGGAAACGGCCTCGCGCGCCGCGTGCTCCAGCAGCTTGGCCGCGAGCCTGCGCGCGGGCAGGGTGCCGGTTCTGGCGCGGTCGAGCCAGCGCTCGCGCAGCTCGCGCCGCGTTACCAAGGTGAGCGCCAGCGCGTCCGCGTTCACGGTGCAGCCGATCGGTAGGTCAAAGACCAGGCCGATGCGTGCCCGCAGGGTGGCGGCTTCGAAGGGGCGCCCGGAGCTTAACGCCATGCGCGCGGCGACGGTCGCGAAAGTGGAGGCCGTGCCCTCGTACAACCTGGCGAAGACGCGACGGCCGAGCTCACGACGCTCGCGACCGAGCGGCAGGGCGGCGCTTATCTCGTAAAGCGCCACCGCCGCCGGACCAGGCGCGACGAAATCGAGGTCGTCGGCCAACCCCAGCTCAAGCGCGAGTTGCGCCGCGCGAATCAAAACCTCGGGGGCGATGCCGTCCAGGGGAGGCGGGCCCGCACCGCTGGCGGAGTAGCCCAGCGCCGCGACGGCCTGGCGCCAACTGGCGCGCCGCTCGGCTTCGTCCGTCAGGCGTGCCAGCGTGGCAAGGGCTTCAACTGGGTTGGGACGCGCGCGCACGGAGGAGTCGGGATTGTACGGTGGGCGGAGAAAAAGACATCAGCCAAATCGGAGCCCGCTCACTCATCGCACCTTGGGCGCGCCCCACCTCGCCGGACGCTGCCGCGGTACCTATGTAAGTGCAGCCTGCGCGGCGCGAGGTGAGAACAACCGTTCATGTCTGCCCGGCGAAACGACGGGGAATTGGGCCGTGGGCAACTTGGCCCAGTCCTTGAAGAGGAGCGGGTATCGTCCCAAGGAGCTGCCCCAGATGTCACACGCCAGAAGTCACTCACTTTCGCTGTTTGCCCCCTTAGTCGCATGGGCCGGCTTGCTGCCCGGCTGCATGCTGGAGGAGGTCGACGATGGAGAGGAATACCGCGAGGCGATTCCCGAGCGACAGGCCGTCGTGCTGGCGGGCCCCGAGACGGAAGCCGACGCTCAGTCGCGCACTGCATCGGTAGGCAAACAGCGTGGAGCCCTGGCGAGTGATCGGGGGCTGCCAGGCCCTTACGCGAAGTGGTACGGCTTCACCCGCGGCGTTCGGGCTGGCGTCAACGTGGTTACCGCCGCGGTGCTAGGGGGCGCCTGGGCCATTGTCCACACCGATCCAAGTTCGATCGGCAACGGCGAAGCGGTCTGGGGCCCGTACACCGACGCGCTCGAACCCGTGACGTACCGCTTTCGGGTCACGCGCATCGCGGACGCCGAGTACGACTACGCGCTGGAAGGTCGCCCCAAAACTTCGCGCTCGGACGACGACTACCGGGCTGTGCTGACGGGCCACGGCTACGGAAAGCGCCATGATCGACATGGGGAAGGCGAGTTCAGCATCGATCTTGAGGTGGCTCGCGAACTCGATCCCTGGAATCATCAGGACGCCTCCGGCAGCCTGCGCATCGTCCACCATTTGCCGCGCGACCTCGGGCTCGGCGGCGACGCTCTCCCCCGCACCGTCGTTGCCGAAGCCAAACCAAATCCCGAATTTGACGCTGGCTGGTTCAGCGTCGTTTCCACGGCGAACGAGGACGGCACCGGTTGGCTGCGCGTGGAGGCGTCAGCGGACGTTGACGAGCTACAGCTGACGGCCCTGGAGGACGTCGTCATCGACAGTCAGTGGCGGGCCGACGGGGCCGGCCGCGCTGACATCGTGATCGCCGGAGGCGACGTCCCGGCAGACCCGGGCGTGGTGAGCGCCGTCGAGTGCTGGGGCGCCGACTTCATGCGCAGCTACTACGGCGACTCTATCGAGCTGGCGCCCAGCGAGGGTGACGCTTCGGCTTGCGTCTACGACGGCCCGCCCGCGCGCTGATTCTGCTAGCCTTTGCGGGTGGTTGCGCTCCCGCCGAATGAGGTCGTTCTCGACTACGCTCCGGGCAGCCCCGAGCGCGCCGCACTCAAGCTGGAGATCGCGCGCCAGGCCTCCACGCCCGTCGCGCTGCCGCTCGTGATCGCGGGCACGCGCATCGAGACGGGCAGGCAAGTCCGCGTGACCGCGCCCCACCGACACGAGCTTGTGCTGGCGGAGCGCATGGAGGGCGACGGCGACCATATGGACCGCGCGATCGCCGCTGCGCTTCGGGCCAAGCCCGCCTGGGCGGCCGCGTCGCTCTCGGAGCGCGCGGCGGTGTTTGAGCGCGCCGCAGAGCTCTTGGCCGGGCCGCTACGCCAACGCTTGAACGCCGCCACCCTGCTCGGCCAGAGCAAGACCCCACACCACGCGGAGATCGACGCCGCCTGCGAGCTTGTCGATTTTCTCCGCTTCAACGCGCACTACGCGCGCGAGCTTCAGGACCTGCCGCTCAGAAGCCCCGACGGCGTCCAGAATAGCCTCGACTTGCGCCCGCTCGACGGCTTCGTACTCGCGGTGACGCCTTTCAATTTTACGGCGATTGCGGGCAATCTGCTGGCCGCTCCGGCGCTCTTGGGCAACACGATCGTCTGGAAGCCGTCGCCGCTTGCGGCGCTTTCGGCGCAGCATTTGCTTGAGCTGTTCGAGGCCGCAGGCCTGCCGCCTGGCGTGCTCAACCTGGTGCAGGGGGACGCCGCGACGCTTTGCGAACGGGCGCTCGGGCATCCGGAGTTCTCGGGGCTGCATTTTACCGGCTCGTCTCAGGTCTTCGACCTGCTGCAGCGACGCATTGCCTCGAACTTGTCCGCGTATCGGTCCTACCCTCGCGTTGTCGGCGAGTGCGGTGGCAAGAATTTCATCTTCGCTCACCCGAGCGCCGAACCGAGCGCGCTCGGCGTGGCGATCGTGCGGGGCGCGTTCGAATATCAGGGTCAGAAATGCTCTGCAGCCTCGCGCTTGTTCTTGCCGAAGAGCCTGGCGCCGCGCGTATTCGCTGAGGTGTCGCGGATGCTGAGCGAGCTTCGCGTCGGTGACCCAGCCGATTTTGGCTGCTTCATGGGCGCAGTGATCGGCAGGGCCGCTTTCGATCGGCTCCGAGGCACGCTGGCTCAGCTGCGGCAGGACTCGACCTGTCGCATCGTTTCGGGCGGTGTAGCCGACGATCGGGAAGGCTATTTCGTCCAGCCCACGCTGCTGGAAGTGAGCGACCCCGCGCACGAGCTCATGCAGCGGGAGCTGTTTGGCCCGGTGGCAACGGCTTTCGTCTACGATGACGCGCGCCTAGACGAAGCCGTCTCGCTGTGCGAGCGGGGCGCGGCCTACGCCCTCACGGGCGCTATCTTCGCAGCCGACGAGCCGAGCATCCAGGAGCTCTCCGACCGCTTGCGCTTCGCCGCCGGGAATTTTTACATCAACGACAAGCCCACCGGCGCCGTGGTCGGGCAACAGCCGTTTGGTGGTTCGCGCCGCTCGGGCACCAACGACAAGGCCGGCTCCCCCTGGAACCTTCTGCGCTGGACCTCGCCTCGAGTGATCAAGCGAAACTTTGCGCCCGCCAGGGACTACAAGTACCCGTACCAGGAGCCAGAATGACAGCGACATTCCCCGCTAACACCGGCGTGCTCTTGGTTGCGCACGGCACCGTCGAGAACCTCGACGATCTCGGCGCTTTCGTGAGCCGCATTCGCCACGGTCGCCCCACGCCTCCCGGCTTGGTGGAGGAGCTGCGGCATCGCTATGAAACCATCGGCGGCTCGCCCCTGCTGCGCACCACCCGCGAGCAGGCGCAGGCGCTCGCCCAGCTCCTGGAGGCGCCCGTGCTCGTCGCTATGCGGCTTTGGGAGCCGAGCGTGGAGGTCGCCCTGGCGGGCGCGCAGGCGCTTGGCTTGAAACGGCTCGTGGTCATCGCGCTGGCCCCGTTCAGTCAGCACGTCTACTGGGACGCGAGCGTTGCCTCGGCCGCCGCCGCCGCAAGCTCGCTTGAGCTTTTGCGAGGCGAGGCTTGGGGCGAAGAGCCCGAGTTCGTTGGCGCTCACGCCGCCCTGATAGCCAGCCACGCTGCCGAGCGAAATGCCGCTGAGGCCCCGCTTGTCTTGTCCGCCCACAGCCTGCCGCGCGTCATCATCCAACGTGGGGATCCTTACGCCGACCTGGTCGAGGCTTCGAGCCGGGCCATCTCCCTCCGCTTGGGGCGCGCCGCGCGGCTCTGCTACCAGAGCCAGGGCGCTGACAAGGGGGACTGGCTCGGCCCGGACGTGCGCGAGACGCTGACGGCGCTTGCCGCTGAAGGCCAGCGTCAGGTGGTCTGGGCGCCGTTCGGCTTCCTCGCGGATCACGTCGAGACCCTTTACGATCTGGACGTCGAAGCGCGAGCTATCGCCCAGGAGCTCGGCCTCGAGTTCGTGCGCGTGCCGGCCCTGAACCTCCACCCGCGCTTGATCGCGGCGCTCGCGGCCGTGGCAATTGCCGCCGTTTCTGCCTAGGCTCCGCGGCTCATGCGGCGAAAAACCAGAGGCTTCCGGCGAAACGCATATTTCCTGGCGCTCGGCGCCGTGCTCCTGCTGGTGAGCGCGACAGGCTGCGGGCTCTTCCGCGGACAGGTGAACGCCAGCCCAGAGCTGCGTTGGCTGCTGTTCTCGAACTTCGGCGCCCAACGCATGTGTCCGGAAATGCTGAAGCGCGGGGCACCGCTCAAGCTCAGTCCGAACAGCAACGCGATCGGCCGCTTCTTCCCGGAACGTTGCTCGCACCAGGTAAACAACGCGAGTCAGACGGTAACGCTGGCGTTCTCGGGTACCGGTTTCGCCTGGACGCCGGTGGCGGGGCGGGTCGGCTTCGCAGTATCGGCGACCATCGACTACCGCATGGACTTCTTCATGGCGGAGGAGGCCGTCTACATCTGGGCCAGGCCAGCGCGCATCGTGCACGGGCCGGAATTCCGGATGGGCGCCATCGAGAACAAGCTGGTCAACTGGGCGGCGCAGGGCCCGGTGGGTTACATGGCGACCACCTTCGGCTCACAAATCGTCGAGGGTCAGCTGGCCAGCGGCTTCACGGTGGTCCACACCGACGAAGGCGACGAGTTCGCGCTCGGTTTGCTCTCGCCGCCCGCGCGCCCGAACCAACCCTTTCGTCAGGGGAGTGGCGGAAGGGTCGCCCTCGATCGCGACACCACGGAGGTGCGCGTCGATCAGATCGACTTGATCGGCCCGCTGGAGGTGCCAAGCTCCGCCCAAGCCCTGTTTCTGCGCTTTCAGCTGACGGGTCCGGCGCTCGACGTGATGGTGCTGCGTCGCGGCACCGGCGACCTGTGGCGTACCGGCCTTCAGCTGGGCGGAGCGCTCGCAGCACCGCCCGAGCCCGCGGTCGCCTCACTGTCGCTGCAGCCCGGCCAGGAAATGCGGCAACGCGTTCCGCTGCCCGCCGGTCAATACTATGTGGTGCTCGACAACAGCCCGCGCATGGGTAGCGTGGCTCCGCCATGGAGCCCGCTCGGTATCGTGGGCGGCAACGCCGCCACCGTGGCCTACTCCATTGAGCTAGCCGACGCCGACGCGGATTTCTGAGCGAACGCTGAGGCGGACGCGGCTCACTCTTGCGCGCTGAGGCTCACGCGCCAGTCCACGGGTAGATCGAGGAAGCCCTCCAGACACAGAAAATCATAGAGCTGCTCGCAGACCACCGCGCAGGTCTCACTGAACACGTGCGGATCGGTGAAGAATTTGACCGTTTCTTCCTGGAAAGGCTCGCTGCTTTGGGTCAGACGCTCGAGCAGCTCGTCGCCACAGAAGAACACCATCTGTTGCATGAACAGCCGCTCCCACTCGGCGCGAAAATCGCCAAAGGCGTCGGCCTGCACCTTGTAGCCCACGCTGTTCGGGCGCCGCGCTCCCTTGCCAACGCGGATCGTCACCTTGGCCAGCTGATCAAGCCGTGGGGGCAGGTATTTCTGCAGAAAATCCCCCAGCACGGCGGTGTAGATGGTCATCACGCGGTTGAGTTCGGGCGAGCGCCGCGACAAGAAGCCGACCTGCAGATCGCGCTCTGTCTTCGCAAGTAGTGCCAAGCTGGCCTCGCGCACTTCGCTGCTGGCAAACTCAAAGCCCTCAAGCTCAGCGCGCAGGCGATGCTTGTAACGCGAGAGCACGTAGTACAGGCCTTGCTCAGCGTGGAAGATGACCTTGTCCCGGTCGCCCTTGGACTTCTCGTGCAGCTCGCTCTCGAAGAAGAGCTTGGCGATCTTTTTCCCGATCGGCTTGAGCAGCCGAGTCGAGAACTGCGTGTGCGCCGAGAAGAAGCGCGGCAGCAGCGCCGCTAAGGCCTTGGTCTGCTGCTCCTCCATCTCCTCCGGAGTTTTTTGGCTCCTCTGGTCGGCGCTGGCCGCCGCCTGCATCGCCTTTAGCTGCGCTACGACCTGGGCCGTGATGGCGTCGAGCTCTGGACTCGTCTCAAGCTCGCCCTTGTAGTGGACGATGCGCGCTTGAACCTGTTCGTTCAGCAGCCCCAGCGCCTGGATAGCCAAGGCCTCCTTCTGCCCGTCGCTCATCGAGCGCGGTACCGGGGGAGGGGGCCTGCGCGGGGGAACGCTGGGGGCACCGACGGGCGGCTTCGGCGGCACGGTTTCAGTCACGGCGCGCGAGCTTATACCAAGCGTCAAGGCGAGAGCAGCTCCTGCAATCGGCGCGCGAGCGCTTCACAGGGGAGCGCTCAGTGAGGTGGGTCGCTTTCGCGTAAATAACTGTAATTATTCAGTAAATTCGTCCCAGGCCGGACTCGGGAAGGTGCGTTGATGGGCCTCGGTCCGGAGAGCTTGTCGAGCGCGCCAGTGAGCGGGCTAGGCTACCCGCCGAGCTTTGCCATGCAAAAATTCCGAGCCTTCCCCATGAACTCCGCCCTTGCCTACTTGCCGTTCCTGCTGGCCGCCCTGGGCTGCGCGCGTGGCCCAGATATCGCGAGCCCGGAGCTGCCGCTGCGCCGCGTGGTCGTGTATCGAAACGGCGTCGGCTACTTTGAACGCGGGGGCGAGGTCGACGGGGAAGAGGTGTCGTTCAACATGCGGCAGCGCATGGTGGGTGACTTCCTGGCGACGCTCGCGATCGTCGAACGTGGTGGCAGCTCGCTCAAGTCGGCCTCGTTTCCGCTCGAGGTCGACAAAGAGGATCCGGTAGGGGACGATCCGCGCTTCTCGCGTATGATCGAAGCGTGGGAGACGCCCGGCGTCTTCCCGCGCCCTCGGCCCAAGTCTTCCGAGCGCCTGCGCAAGGTAAGGCTCAGCCTGGACGGCCGGAACCACGAGCTATCTGTTGGCTATGTCGCGGCCACGCCGGTGTGGCGGCCTTCGTACCGCGTGGTGGTGGGCAAGGATGGCGCGGATCTCCAGGTGTGGGGCATCGTCCAGAACCTGTCCGGCGAGAACTGGAAGGACGTTGAACTCACGCTGGTGGCCGGCGCGCCCATCGCCTTCGAGTCCACGCTCGGCGACCCCGTGACGCCCAGCCGCCCGGTGATCACCGATACCGGCGAAGTGATCACCCAGGTGCCGGTAGGTCTCACTTCGCTTGGCGAACAGCCAGGCGGCGCAGTGGATCGCTACGCTCCCGAGGAGGCCTCCGCTCCGTCCTCGGCCCCCGCCGCGGAAGATGCGGCTGACGAGGACGGCGCAAGCATGGACGACGCGCCAAGCGCCACCAAGGCCGCTTCAAAGCGTGCCGGCGGCGCGGGTCGTGCTCGGCCCGCCTCGGCCGCGCCCGCGCCTCCACCTGCGCCGCCTGCCATGCAGCGGGAGATGGCGCGCAAATCCGTGATGAGTGAGCTGCAGCAGCAGGGGCTTTCGGCGCCGCGGAAGGTGTCGGCGCTGGCTGCCATCGCCGTGGACGCTGGCAGCACGCGCTACCAGATCCCGGGCCAGGTCACGGTGCCGGACGAAAGCGCCACGATGGTGCTGCTCGTCAGTCGCAAGGTGCCTGGCGAAAGCGTGTTCCTGTTCGCGCCAGACGGCGGCGTCGCCGACTCTTCATCCCACCCGTTTCGGGTGGTACGCTTCGAAAACTCGACGAAAGGCCTGCTTGAACGCGGGCCTATCGCGGTCTTCGAGAAAGGGCAGTTCCTGGGGCAGGGCATGCTGGAACCGCTGCCTTCGAAGGGGAAAGCCACCGTGCCGTTCGCGCTCGAGCGCAGCATCGCCATCACCAGCGAGCGTCAGAGCACCGAGCAAGGCGGGCGCGTCTTCCGGATCGAGGCGGGACAGCTGACCATCGAACGCGACAGCGTGACGCGCACCACCTACAAGGTAGCGAGCGGCAGCGACGAATCGAGCAAGCTGTTCGTGCGC
This sequence comes from Myxococcales bacterium, assembly GCA_031408355.1. Taxonomy (GTDB): domain Bacteria; phylum Myxococcota_A; class Polyangia; order Polyangiales; family Polyangiaceae; genus PMG-095. Next base: position 1,441 of record JANNWK010000268.1, on the reverse strand, counting down.
CACGCGCGGCTGCAAGGCGCGCGGCTCTTCAAACCACCGGCTGGCACCGAAGACAACCTCGCCACCGCTCAGGCGCTCGTGCCCATCCCGCTCCGCGCTCGCGGCCGAGCCGAGCTGGTGGTCGATGAGCGCCAGCCGCAGCAACAGTCGCTGGACTGGCTGCACCCCCTGGCGGACGAAGCCATCAAGCGATACTTGGCCGATCCACGCGCCGACAAGGGCGTGGCTCAAAAGCTCAGCGAGGCCTGGGTCCTCCGCGCCACGCTCAAGAAGGGCACCGACCAGCAGCAGGCCTGGCAGGTGGAGCAACAGGAACTCGAGAAGTCCTCGCGCGAGACGCGGTTGAGCCTCGAGGCTATCGAAAAAAACAATCAGGCCGCAGATCTGCGGGCCAAGCTGACCCGTCGCTTGGGCGAGGTCACGACTCGACTCGACCAGATCACCAAACGACTGGTCGAGCTGCGTCTCAACTTGGGAGAAGCCCAGGTCCGGTTCCTGGAGGCCATCCGCGAGGTCCGGCTGCTCACGCCCTTGCCGCCACAGGATTGACGAAGACCGCCCGCATTGACAGGGCCGCTGGCTTGGGTCAGATAGCCGCGTCGGGCCCCGCCCGCCGCCTCGATGTCACCCGCGACCGTTAGAGACATATTGCTGAAGGCCCTGCCGGGAGCCGACCTTGAGCTGGTCGACCTGACAGGCACCGAGGATCACTATCAGGCACGGATCGTCGCGCAGGCCTTCGAAGGCAAGACGCTCATCGAGCAGCATCAGCTCGTGTACCGCGCGCTTGGCGAGGCGATGCACGGACCCATCCACGCGCTCGCATTACAGACGTACACGCCCGAGAGTTGGGCCAAAGTTTCCGGAGGCTAGTCATGGAAGAAGCATTGAAGCAGCGCATCTCGGACACGATCGGGCAGAGCCGCGTGGTGTTGTTCATGAAGGGCTCGAAGCACTTCCCGCAGTGCGGCTTCTCCGCGCAGGTGGTGCAACTGCTGCGCCAGAAGGGCGCGGAGTTCAAGGACGTGAACATCCTTACGGACGCCCAGCTGCGCGAAGGGCTGAAAGAGTACTCGAGCTGGCCAACGTTCCCGCAGCTGTACGTGGCCGGAAAGCTCGTCGGCGGCTGCGATATCGTCAACAGCCTGAACGACACGGGTGAACTCGATACTTTGCTGGCCAGCGACTAGCGTCGTCCGCAGGGACGTGAATCGATCCCGCCCACGCTGAGTAGGCCGTGGTAGACAGCTCGGAATGAGCCGTCGCCCCCTCGTGCTGCTGGCCAATGACGATGGTTTCCGGGCGCAGGGCTTGAATTTGCTGATTGATCTGAGCCGTCTCTTGGTTCGTGGACGTCAGGACAAGAGTTTCCTTAAGGTCGCGTGTTCGGTTTGAATTCCACTCTTGAACCAGGCTCTTCTGAGCGAGCAAGGGATCGTCT
>JANNWK010000267.1:0-3497 GCA_031408355.1 Myxococcales bacterium | reverse complement strand
GCTACGTCCGGTCGCGCTCGAACGTGTTCAAGCTGGAGCCGGATTTTTACCAAAAGATCGACGTGCACGTGCACTTCCCAGACTTCGTGCGCAAGGACGGGCCGAGCGCTGGGGTGACCATGGCCACCAGCATCGCCAGCGCGCTCACCCGGGTGAGCGTGAAGACGGAGGTCGCCATGACCGGAGAAATTACGCTGCGAGGCCGCGTGATGCCGATCGGCGGCTTGAAGGAGAAGCTCTTGGCCGCGCACCGCAACGGGATCAAGACGGTCATCGTGCCGCGTGAGAACCGGAAGGATCTGAAGGAGGTGCCGCGACGGGTACTTCGAGGTCTGCGGATTATTCTGGTCGATCACATGGATGACGTGTTGCGCGAGGCCATGAACTTCGCGGACGCGGACGCCCTGTTTGGTCGTCGGCGCCTCAGGACGGAGTATCGCGCCGGCGAGTATTTCGAGGAGCGCATCGAGGGCGACGACATCGCGGTCAACATCCCGCCGGGGACCGTCGTGCCAGGGGCGGTCGTGCCAGGGGCCGTCGTGCCAGGCGACCAGCCAGGTCTCTCGTAGCGGCTCGCAACAGCCTCTGGGGCAGGTGAGCGGTGCTCCGCAGTCCCGGCAGGCGCGATTGGTCGAAAAACTCGGACGCTTGGCCGAATCGGTTGACGGTGAATTGCACCGAGTGCACGCTTCGAACGTCGTCGTTATGCGCCTGAATCGCTGGGGTATCACCGCTCTCCCGCTGCTCGCCTGGGCTGGGAGCGGCTGCGACGAGCGTGAGTCGGGCAAGCCTTCAGTCGCGCCGATGCCGATCAGCTGCGAGCTGACGACGCCGGGGCCAGCCCCGCTGCATCTGCTCACGCGCTTTCAGTACGACAACGCCTTGCGCGATCTGCTCGGGGACACCTCGCGCCCGTCCTCCGGCTTTCCGCCTGAGAACGAGGTGGACGGATACCGCACTAACACAGCCGCCAACGCCGCCAGCCCTGCGCTCGTGGCAAGTTACCTCAGCGCCGCTGAGACGGCAGCGGCGCGCGCGACGGCAGACCGGCTGGTGGAGGTTGCCCCCTGCTCCGAGGGAGAAGACCCCAGTGCTTGTGGCCGTGCGTTCATCACGCGCTTCAGCCAGCTGGCGTTTCGTCGGCCCCTGGGCGAAGCGGAGCTGAACCCGCTCTTGAGCTTGTTCGACCTCGGGCAGGCGCAGGGCTACGCCAAGGGTATCGAGTGGGTGATCCAGGCGGTGCTTCAGTCACCACAGTTCCTGTATCGCGTGGACGGGCTGCGCTCTCCAACGGTCGAGAGTGGGGCTGTGGCGCTCGGTGGCTACGAGCTGGCGGGGCGACTGGCGTTTTCGCTCTGGGGGTCGCTCCCTGACGGCGAGCTCTTGGCCGCGGCGACCGAAGGTCGGCTGATCACGCGAGCAGATGTGGAGAGGGAAGCTCGTCGCCTGCTCGCCGACCCCCGGGCGGCGGACGTTGTGCGCGACTTCAGCGAGCAGTGGCTCGGCCTTTCCCGGCTCGAAGGCGCGGCGCGCGTCGGCAATGAAGCCTTCGGCACGGCGTTCGTGGCCTCGCTCCGCACGTCGCTCGATAGCTTCGTTCAGGCCAATTTCTTCGGCAGCGAGGGCGGCTTCCGGAGTCTGTTCTCGTCGCCTCAGGTTTGGGTCGATGGCCTCATGGCTCCTGTCTACGGAGCCGTCGCGCCCATCGGCGGCCAGCTCGAGGCGACGATCTTACCGGAGCCGCGCTACGGTCTGTTGACGCAGCCAGCCGTCATGACACTACTCGCCCACGCCGAACAGTCAGCGCCCGTCATTCGCGGCGTGTTTGTGCGTGAACGTATCCTGTGCTTGCCCGTACTCCCACCGCCTCCTGATCTGGTGGTGGTTCCGCCGGATCCGGATCCGACCGCGACCACGCGGCGACGCTTCAGCCAGCACACCGAACAAATCGCCTGCTCGGGCTGTCACCAGTTGATCGACGGCATCGGCTTCGGCTTCGAGCGCTACGATCAGCTGGGCCGCTACCGAGCGCTCGAGAACGCGCTGCCTGTGGACGAATCAGGCAGCCTGCTCGCGACGGAGGAGCCGGGCCTGGACGGGCCGTTTGCCTCGTCTGCCGAGCTGCTTGAGCGGATCGCCAATAGCACGCGTGCGCGCGATTGTTTGGCTGTGAATGCCTATCGCTACACGTTTGGGCGCATGGAGCAGCCCGAGGATCAGTGCAGCCTCTCGCAGGTGAAACAGCACTTCGCGGCCTCCGGCGGGGATCTCCAGGAACTGCTGGTGGCCCTTACCCTCACCGACACCTTCCTGTACCGCCCCGCGATCCCGGAGGCTCCATGATCCAGCGTTTCCCCAGGCGAACGTTGCTCCGCGCGGCCTCGGGCGCGGCGATCACTCTGCCGCTCCTGCCTTCACTTTCGGCGCGCGCTCAAGCACCAACGTTCCCGAAGCGCCTGGTCACCATGTACACGCCCAATGGCGTCATCCACGACGGCTGGTGGCCGACCGACGTCGTCAGCGAGAGTGTGTTCACGCTTGGGGTGAGCCACGAGCCTCTGGCCGCACACCAGCAGCGCCTGCTGATCCTGAGTGGCTTGGACCTGAAGGTCGCAGCGACAGGGCCCGGTGGACCCCACCAGCGCGGCATTGGCGGGCTCTTCACGAACATGCCGCTCGGCGAGGGTGTCTTCGTCGACGGCTGTGGCCGCACCGCGGGCTGGGCGACCGGCATCAGCGTGGATCAACGAGTCGCGAGCGAAATTTCGGTGGGTCTCGCGCTAGGGAGCCTGCAGCTCGGCGTTCGGGCCCACGAAAATGACGTGCAGGGGCGAATTTCGTATGCCGGCGCTGAGCAACCGCTGCCGCCCATGAACGACCCGCGGGAGGTCTTCAAGCGCGTCTTTGCCGGCTTCTCGCCGCCCTCGGCGCTGCCCCCGGACGAGGCCGCGCAGCTGCTGATCTCCCAACGCAGGAGCGTGCTGGACGCCGTGAGCCAGGAGTTCGCCGCGCTTTCCTCGCAGCTGAGCGCGCAGGACCGACGAACCCTGGATGCCCACCTCACCCTCGTTCGGGACGTTGAGCGGCGGTTGGCAACCGGCATCGGCGACTGCGCGTTGCCGGAAACGCCGGAGGCGCTCGACGCCGCCAGCGAGCTTGACATGCCTCGGATCGCCGAGCTCGAGCTGGATCTGCTCGCGTTGGCCTTTGCCTGCGATATCACGCGCGTCGCGAGCTTTCAGATCTCCACGGCGCTCAATCGGATCCGCTACCCGTGGCTGGATAGCCTCGGCGAGGGGCACGTGCTGTCCCATTCGGGCGTGAGCGACACGGACGCGAAGGCACAGCTGATTCGTCGTCAGCAATGGCACGCAAGCCTGGTGGCTCGCCTGTTCGACCGGCTAGCGGCGATCCCCGAGGGTGAGGGCACGGCGCTCGACAACACGCTGCTCGTCTGGGGCAACGAGGTGTCTCAGGGTACGACGCACACCCACGAC
>JANNWK010000266.1:0-30603 GCA_031408355.1 Myxococcales bacterium | reverse complement strand
GAAGGAGCCTGCAGGGGCCAGGCGATAGCGGGGGGCGGCGCGGCAGGCCGGGCCAAGAGATAGCCCTGCCCAAACTCGATGCCTAGATCGCGAACGCACTTCAGTTCGTCGAGCGTCTCGATCCCCTCCGCCACGACGCGGGCGCCGAGCTCGCGACACAGGTTCGCTACGTGGCGCACGACGGCCTGCTTGCGCGGGCGAAGGTGAAGGTCGCGCGTGAGCGCGAGGTCAAGCTTGACGATCGCGGGCTCCAGCTCGACCACCCGCTCCAGGTTCGAATGACCGGCGCCGAAGTCATCGATCACCAAGATGGCGCCCGTTCGTCGACAAAGCTCCCTGAGGACGCTCGAACACAGCGCGAAGTGGCTGAAGGCCGCCGACTCCGTGACCTCAAGGTAGACGGGCGCCGAGTGGAAGCAGAGCGGGTCGTCCGGGCGCACGAGCCAGCGGGAACTGAGTTCTTCCGGATGCAGGTTCACAAACAGCGCGATGTCGCCGCAGGTTCCGAAGGCCACCTCGCGAATGAGGCGACCCAGCCTGCCGCACGCGCTCTCCTCGACCGCGCGCTCGAACAACACGGGAGGCGCTGCGTACTCGGGTCGCTTGCAGCGAACGAGGGCCTCGTGCGCGAACAAGCTCCCGTTGCTAAGATCGACGATCGGCTGAAAGACGACGCCGAGGTCGGAGACCGTGAGCGAGCGGACCCCGCCCGCATCCTCAGCGGATGGGGCACCTCCCATGTGGGTCCAGTTCAGCTTTTCCATGGGGGTTGCAGCCGGGGCCGCTGGAATGGCGAACGGCGGCTTCATGGACATCTTAAGTTGGCCAAAGCCAGGCACAAAAACGGACGCTGTCGCGATTGCGGCCTGCCGGAAGGGCCTCTCCGGCACTACGCTCAGGGGATGGCTGGAAGCACCCAATGAGACCGACCCGCCAGGTTTTAGGTCTGACCCTGCTGCTGGGCGCCAGCACCGGCTGTGGTTCACGCACCGGAGTGCTGACGTTTGATGCGCCCGACAGCGACCCCGTTCAAAGCCCCGCGACTGGGGGAAAAAGCGCCGGGCCCACACCGAGCCCGAAGCCCCCACCCAAGCCTACTCCGACCCCAGTTCCAGCGATGCGCCCGTTGCAGGTGCTGTCGCTGGGCACCGGCGGCACGCATAGCTGCACCGTCATCGTCGGTGGGCGGCTCAAGTGCTGGGGAGCCCACTCGTTCGGCGCGATAGGCTTGGAGGATCTGGAGTCGCGAGGCGACGAGCCGGGCGAGCTTGGCAACAACTTGCCCTTCGTGCAGCTGGGCAAGGGTCTGGTCGTGCAAGAGATCGTACCGAGCCGGGATGCTCATACGTGCGCGATCTTTACGGGAGGCCTCGTCAAGTGTTGGGGGGACAACGACTACGGCCAGCTCGGCATTGAAGAGCAGCTCGATCGCGGCACTCATCCTGGGGAGATGGGCGACGCGCTCCCCTTCGTCAACTTGGGCAAAGGCCGCTCGGCCCAGTCGCTCGCCGCCGGCAGCAACCACACGTGCGCGGTCCTGGACGACCAGTCGGTGAAATGCTGGGGGGACAACCAGAACCAGCAACTCGGGGACGGCCGCTTCACGCGCGGCGCCTTCGCCGGCGAGATGGGCGACAACCTGCTCCCCCTGGGCCTCCCGGCTGTCCGGCAGCTGGCTGCTGGCTCGATGCACACCTGCGCCTTGATCAACGACGGAAGCGTCCAGTGTTGGGGCTGGGAACGAGGCGCGGAGGACCCGCCCATCCCCGCCAACCATCCGGCAACGATCGTCAACTTCGGCGCGTCGCTCTCAGCATTCCATATGGCGGCCGGGGGCCGTCACACTTGCGCTGCCTTGAGTGACGACACGGTCCGCTGTTGGGCGGTCACTCAGCACGCCGACCAGCCCGCAGATCCGTACGTCACCGTTCAGTTCGAAGGCGACGTGGCGCCCGCCCTGCGCCTGGGAGTCGGCGGGGATCGGGGCTGCGCTCTCTTCGGCGATGGTTCGGTTCAGTGTTGGTCGCTGGCCGAATCCGACGAGAAGGAACCGCCGGCAACGCGGGTCCAATTCGGAGCGGGACGCAGCGCGATTCAGCTAGCAGCGGCAGGCAGCCGCGTGAGCCGCCACGGCTGCGCCCTGCTCGACGACGGCAGCGTCAAGTGCTGGGGCGACAACAACCGCGGCCAGCTAGGCGCCGGTGACACGGCACCGCGGAGCGGCACGGACGAGCTGGTCGCCGTGGATCTGGGCACGGAGTAAGGCGAAAGCGGAGAGTTCCGACTGCTACGGCGTCCTGGCGCAGCGAAAGCCCACCTTGAAGCTATGGTGGGCGGGAGGGTAGTAGTTGCGAATCGCCACCGGCAAGTACGAAGCGATGCCATTCCAGTGCCCGCCCCGAACCACGCGGTAGGAGCCTTGCGTGATGCTGGCGCAATCGCTGCGCTCTCGGGGATAGCTCGCATACCAATCCAGCACCGACTCCCACATCGAGCCCCCGAGATCGAGCTGGCCGTACTTGCCGGCTCCGCCGGGCTTCGAGCCCACGGGCAGAATATCGGCGAACGCGCAGTCACCCGCTTCACTGCCATCACCCTCGCAATCGAAGACAACGATCTTGGCGCTCGGCAGGTTGGCGCCCCACGGGTAGCGGCGCTGGTCGGCCCCGCCCGCTGCCGCGTACTCCCATTCCGCTTCCGTCGGCAGGCGTCCGCCGTCCCAGGCGCAAAACGCCAACGCCTCATACCAACTCACGCAGTTCATCGGCAGCCGGTCGTTCGCCCCCGAGGTAGCCCACGTTTGGTAAGTGGATTCGCACTGCACGGCGAGTTCAAGCTCGGCCGAGCTCCCGGCGATGGCGCCGTCCCAGGCCGGTGACTGCCAGCCGCTCTCGGCGATCAACGGATGCGCTCCCGCGCCGTCTGCGGGCGGGCCCGCGTAGGCTTCCACAAACTTTCGAAAGCGACCGACCGTCACCTCGTACTTGTCGAGAGCGAACGTCGCCACCGTGACCAAGCTCACCGCCGGTTCGCCCATCATGAAGCCGCCGCCCATAACGCTTGCGCTGGCGCAGCAGTCGTCGCTCGCCGGTGTGCCGCAGTCCGCCGGCAGGCCCTGGCAGCTCGGTTGCGGCAGACAAGTGACGCCATCGCCCGCGTAGCCGGCCTTGCAGGCCAGCGAGGCAGCTGGCGCGCCGTCGCCGCACAGAGCCTCCGAGTTTCCGTCCAAGCCGACGCCGCCAGCGCCGAGCGCCCCCCCGGCGCCCGGGTCCGGCGTCTCAGCAGCGCGAGGAGCAGCGTCGCAGCCAACGCAGGCAATCAGAAGAATCGCGCCCCAGGGGCGTGCTGAACTGGGCGATTGAGCTCTTGGTGACATGCAAACTCGCGCCCACGAGTTGAGCATTCGTCGCGGCACCCTTCAAGACGCCTTGTCGGACCGCAGCGTGCGCTGTGTCAGCTCGAGCGCCGAAAGCAGCTGGAGCGCCACGCGCTTGCGCGGCCCGCCCTCCGCCGAAGGGCCCACACAGGCAGGGCAACCCGCCGGGCACGCGCAGGTCTCAATCAGGCGGGCGGCCGCGCTGCACAGCTCAGCCGCGCGCTCGTGGATACGCTCGGCCAAGCCCACGCCCCCCGGCAAGGCATCGAATAGGAAGACGGTGGGATCGAAGCCGCCCGTGCGACCAGCGTGCGGATCGCGCCCGGGCGCCACGGCAGGCTCGTCGCTAGTCCCAGCCTGGCCGCCATCGCCCAGCGTTTGACCGATGTCTCTCGGATCGCACATGAGAAAAAGCGTCGACACCGTTTCCAGCGCGCTACCCAGGCCGCGCAGGCCGTCTATCAGGGTGGCGCGCGGCTGGCCCAGTGACGCGAGCACGTCCTCCGGCACGGTGAGCCAGAAGCTCGTGGTGTGCATCTGCATTTCCGGCAAATGCACGTCGCCGTAGCCGGCATTCTCGTGAGTGAAGAACTTGATCTTCTTGTAGCCCGTCACCTTCTCAATCACCTTCACATCCCCGAAGCCGATGCGCGCCTGCCCAAACGGTCCTAGCTCCCGCGGTTCAATCACGCTGACCGTGCGGTAAGTGAGGGCCGTCGTCCAGTAGTCAGGCTCCACCTTGCGCACGAACGCCTTGTGGTTCTCGTAGTCGAGGCGCTCCACCTGGTACTGCTCGGCGTCGTGTTGGTAGATGGCTTGCTCGTGGAGCATGGTGTGCGCCGCTCGAAAATCCAACTCTGCAATCGACTTACCGGTCCCCACGTCGACAATCACGAAGTTGTCCCAGCCAATGTTGCGCAGCGAGACAGCACTGGCCGGAAAGGCCTCACCTGCCCAGTGGTAGCGCCCCCCCGAGTGGTGCACGAGGCCATGCTGCTCCAAGTACTCAAGCGCGTCTCGCGTCGCCTGTGGATCCAGCGTGAGGTAGCTCTCGCCCCGCGCTAGCTGCGGAGCCGCCGGGCGCGGGCCAGGCGCCGACACCTCGAAGGGCGCTTCGAAGGTTGCACACTTGAGGTGTTGGATCAGGATCTCCACGTTCGAAGGATCGATGCGTGCTTCCTCGGAACTGGCCTCGAACAAATACTTTGGCTCGCGCGCCAGGTATTGGTCGAGCGCGTCACTGCCGCACACCAAGACCGCAATGCTCGTCTCCCCGCGCCGCCCGGCGCGCCCAAAGCGCTGCCAAGTCCCGGCGACCGACCCCGGATAGCCCGCACAAACAACGGCCGAAAGGTCACCAATATCGATGCCAAGCTCCAGCGCGTTGGTGGCCACCACACACAGAATCTCGCCTGCCCGGAGGCCCGCTTCAACGCGGCGCCGCGTCTCAGGCAGGTAGCCGCCGCGGTAGGCCATGATCGCCTCGGAGCCAGCCACGTCGCCCACCTTGGCGCGCAGGTACTTGAGCATCACCTCCACCGAGTTTCGAGAAGGGCCGAACACGATGGTCGGCACCTTGGCTCGCACCAAGTCCGCCGCCAAGTTGACCGCTTGCTTGATGGTACTCGCACGGATCTGCAAGTCCTCGTTCACGACCGGCGGGTTGTAGACGTAGGCTTCGCGACTTGCGCGAGGCGCGCCCGACTTGTCGACCAGCGCAAGGCTCTCCGGCACGACCCCAATCAGGCGCGCCGCATGCTCACGCGGATTGCCGATGGTGGCCGTGGCCGCAACGAACGTCGGCCGCGCTCCATGGAACGCCGCGACGCGCTTGAGCCGCCCGAGCACGTGCGCCATATGCGAGCCAAACACGCCGCGGTACGTGTGAAGCTCATCCAAAACGACGTACTTCAGCCCCTGAAACAGCGTCGCCCAGCGAGCGTGGTTCGGTAGAATACCGGCGTGCAGCATGTCCGGGTTGGTGAGCACCACTCGACACCTCTCGCGCACCGCCCGTCGCGCGTCACCGGGCGTGTCCCCGTCGAACACCATGGCGGACGTGGGCAGGCCTGCCTCGCCCATCAACTCCCGCAAGCTGTGTTCCTGATCGCGAGAGAGCGCCTTGGTGGGGTAAATGAACAGCGCCGTAGCGCTCGGATCCTCCGCCAGCGCAGCCAGCACCGGCAGGTGAAAACACAGGCTCTTGCCGCTGGCCGTCGGCGTGGCAATGACCACGTCTCGCCCCGCGCGCGCCGCGCTGATGGCCTGCACTTGATGCGAGTACAGGGAGCCGATACCGCGCGCGGCCAGCGCTCGCTTGAGCCCTTCCGGTAGGTCTTCGGGAATGGGCGCGTACTCGGGCTCGGCGGGCGGCAAGCTGCGCTCAGCGGTGAAACAACGCTTCACGGCGCCGCTCGCCTGCCACTGGGCAACGACAGCCCGCACTCCCGTTGGCTGTGACCAGGGCGGTTCCGGCATGACCAAAGACTAAACGGATGTGCGGTAGTAGGCAATCCGGTCACCCGGCCGCTTTGTTGCCCGGTAACTGTTGGCCGAGTCTTTCTTGCTCAAGCCGGCACGAGCCCAACCGTTCCCTCTTGCTGATGAGTTCCGTCTCCAACGCCGTAGCGGCCAGTCAGTACGAAGTCACCATCGCCAAGAAGCAGCTGGATAGCGTGGAGCAAGAGGGCCAGAACGCGCTGGCACTGATTGAAGCGGCCAGTCCTCCGCCAAGCGGTCCGCCCGCCAACGCCGCAGCAGGCGTCGGCGCGTTGCTCAACGTGGTGGCCTAGCGCGCCGACTCGGCTCAGCGCTCAGCCAGCAAAAACGCGAAACAGCTTCTTGATAGGATCGTAGAAGCGGTCCGCCACCCGCTCCTTGAGCGGGATGATGGCGTTGTCGGTGATGGTGATGCCTTCCGGGCAGACCGTGGTGCAACACTTGGTGATGTTGCAGTAGCCGATGCCGTGCTCCTTCTTCAGATCATCGACTCGGTCCTCGGTGTCGAGCGGGTGCATTTCCAGGGCAGCCGCGTAAACCAAGAAGCGCGGGCCAATGAACTCCTCGTGCTTGTCGTGCTCACGCAGCACGTGGCACACGTCCTGGCACAGGAAGCACTCGATGCATTTCCGAAACTCCTGCACGCGGTCGATGTCGCCCTGCTGCATACGCCAGGTGCCGTCCGAAGCGTCCGGCGCGCGCGGCTTGAACTTCTTGATCTTCTTCTTGACCTCGTAGTTCCAAGACACGTCCGTCACGAGATCCTTGATCATGGGGAACGCGTGCATGGGTTGCACGGTCACGATCTCGTCCAGGTTCAGCTCGTCCAAGCGCGTCATGCACATCAGCCGCGGCATGCCGTTGATTTCGGCTGAGCAGGAGCCGCACTTTCCGGCCTTGCAGTTCCAGCGCACCGCCATGTCAGGAGCCTGATCCGCCTGGATCCGGTGCACGGCATCGAGCACCACCATGCCCTCAGAAACTTCGGTCGGGTAGTCCTCGAACTTGCCTGAGGTCCGGTCGCCTCTCCAGATGCGAAACGTCGCCTTGGCCATTACTTGTTCTCCTCGATCACCTGCGTGAGCTCGCTGGGCAGGTCGCGGATGGGCTCGCAACGAATACTCATCTGTCCGTCAGCCCCGCGGGTCGCCACCAGATTGAACTTCGCGCACTCCGGATCTTTGTCGGGATAGTCCTCGCGAAAGTGGCCGCCACGGCTTTCCTTACGTTCAATCGCGCAACGCGCAACCGCTTCGGTCACGGTCAGCAGGTTCTCGAGATCCAGCGCGGTGTGCCAACCGGGGTTGTACTCACGGTTACCCACCACCTTGACCTTCTCGGCTCGCTCCTTGAACTCCCCAAGCTTGACCAGCGACTGCTGCATCTCAGCTTCGTTCCGGACGATGCCGACCAGCGCCTGCATCGAGTCCTGCAGCTCCTCCTGCACCTGGTAGGGCGCTTCGGCGTTGGCACGCTCGAACGGGATGAGCGCCTTCTTGGCGATAATATCGACCTGTTCCTCGGCGATGCTGCCGCTCGAGTTGGCCCGGGAGAACTCCGCCGCGTACAGCCCAGCTCGCCGCCCGAATACCAACAGATCGGAAAGCGAGTTGCCGCCGAGGCGATTGGCGCCGTGCAGGCCCGCCGCCACTTCACCGGCAGCGAACAGGCCCGGCACGTTGGTCATCTGACTGTCGCCGTCAACACGAATGCCACCCATCACGTAGTGCGTGGTGGGCCCCACTTCCATGGCCTCGCTCGTGATGTCGACGTTCGCCAGCTGTTTGAACTGGTGATACATGCTCGGCAGCTTCTTCTTGATGTGCTCGGCCGCGTTCGGAAGCTTCTCCTTGATCCAGGCGATATCCAGGAACACGCCGCCATGCGGACTGCCGCGGCCGGCCTTGACCTCGCGCATGATGCAGCGAGCGACGTGATCGCGAGTCAGAAGCTCAGGAGGCCTTCGAGCGCTCTTGTCGCCCTGCGTGTAGCGCCAGCCCTCTTCGGGGTTGTCCGCGGTCTGGCCTTTGTAGTTGTCGGGGATGTCGTCGAACATGAAGCGACGACCCTCGCTGTTGCGGAGCACGCCGCCTTCGCCGCGCACCCCCTCGGTCACCAGAATGCCGCGCACGCTGGGCGGCCAGACCATGCCCGTGGGATGAAACTGGACAAATTCCATGTCCATGAGCTCCGCGCCCGCGCGGTAGGCCATGCCTTGACCGTCGCCCGTGTATTCCCAGCTGTTGCTGGTGATCTTGAAACCCCGGCCAATACCGCCGGTCGCCAGCACCACCGCTTTGCCCTTGAAGGCCCGAAAACGCCCGCGCTCGCGGTCGTAGCCAAAAGCACCGATGACTCGGCCGCCGTCCTTGAGCAGCTCCAGGGTCGTGCACTCCATGTACACGTGGATCCCCTGATGAATGGCGTGATCCTGCAGCGTGCGGATCATCTCGAGGCCGGTGCGATCGCCGACGTGCGCCAAGCGCGGGTAGCGATGGCCACCGAAGTTGCGCTGCAGGATCTTACCGTCCGGCGTGCGATCGAACACAGCGCCCCACTTTTCCAGCTCGCGCACGCGATCTGGCGCTTCCTTGGCGTGCAGCTCGGCCATACGCCAGTTGTTGACGTACTGCCCGCCGCGCATGGTGTCGGCGAAGTGAACGCTCCAGTTGTCGCGGTCGTCGACGTTGCCCATGGCCGCAGCCATGCCGCCTTCGGCCATGACCGTGTGGGCCTTGCCGAGCAGCGACTTGCAGACGAGCCCCACGGAGGCCCCTGATTCCGCCGCCGCGATAGCCGCGCTCAGGCCCGCGCCGCCAGCACCAATGACGATCACGTCATGTTCGTGAGTTTCGTAGTCCATGCTTCAGATAATCCGGAAATCGGTGATGATGCCCATCGAGCAAAGCCGCACGTACAGGTCAGCTCCCATCACCCCAAACAGGCTGACCCAAGCGAAATTCATGTGCCGCTTGTTGAGCGAACTCACGCAGCCGTAGCATTTCAGGCTGATCGGGCTGTGGGTCAGCGTGTCCTTCTTGCCGCCGATCAAGTGACGAAACGAGTGACAGCTGAACGTGTACAGGCCGAGAAAAACGACACACGCCGTCAGCACCAGCGTGCCCAAGCCGACTCCGAATTGCTCAGCGCCCGTCGCCGGATCCACGAAGTGCAGCGCCATCCAAACGTCGTAGCTTAGGAACACCAAGAACAGCAGCGCCAGGTACATGAAGTAGCGGTGCGCGTTCTGGAGGATGAGCGGGAGTGAGTTCTCCCCCAGGTAGCTCTTCCTGGGTTCGCCGACCGCGCAGCCCGGCGGATCCGCCCAGAACGCTTTGTAGTAGGCGCCGCGGTAATAGTAACAAGTCATGCGGAAGCCGGCCGGCGCCCACAAGATGAGCAAGGCCGGAGAGAACGGCAAGAACGCGGGAAACCAGCTGGGCTTGGGACCAAACCAGGCGTGCGGCGAATCCCCAAACAACTCCGGCGAGTAGAACGGGGAAATGTAGTTGCCGTACGTGTAGTGGTTGCCCTGCAGGGCCGCCCAGGTCGCGTAGACGATGAAGGTGGTGAGGACGAGGAAGGTACCGAGCGGCGCGAGCCACCAATTGTCCCTCCGCATCGTCAGTTGAACCCGTTGGGGTCGCAGAGTGACGAGGGGCGTTCCGGTTGCCATGAGCGGGCGGGAAGATAGCGCCACAGCTCACCAAATGCGCCCGCGAATCGCCCCCCTGACGCGGTTCAGCCCGGCGGCCGGCCCCCGCAAAAAGCCGTCATCCTCTCGCTCTCGCTTCGCTCGCCGTTTTCACGGCGGCTCGCTCTGCAACCGCCTCAGCGCGCGCGGTCGGTGAAGCCAACGCCCAGCCGCACGCTCTGGCTTGCGCTGTCGAAGGTGCCGAGGGTCTCGCCGAAGCCGGCGAAGTACTGAACCCACAAATACGGGGCAAATTTCCAAGCCTTGCCGAGCAAGCGTTGATACGTCGGCCGCCAGCGTGCGTCGGCCGTGATGCTGCCTTGACGGAGTTGTCTGCCCGTGCCCTTGCGTAGCGCTAGGCTGACGAGCCCGTTCATATGCGAAACGTCGTCATCCACGCCTATGCCGATGAGCAGCTCGCCGTAGCCCTGCGTTCTGGTAATGGTCTTGTTCTCGCCGATGCCGAGCGGGTACCAAGCGCGTAGCCCGAGTAAGCCGTAGCCCGACTTGCCGTAGCAGGTGGCTACGACGTCCACGAACACACGATTCCAGCTGCGAGAAGCGTCGCTCGCTTCCCCGTTGGATTCGTGCTCGACGCCGATTTTTTCGGCGAAGAGCCCACAGCCAGGATTGGGTTGGCCGTGAAGGTCGGAGTGATAGTGCGCGTAGAAGATCTCGGGCGCGTAGTTGGATTCGCGGAACGGCGAGGACTTGTCGTACAGGTCCCAAAGCGACTTCTGAGTGTACGCCAAATAGACGGTGTGACGGCTGCTGCTCGGCCAGAGATCGTACTTGAAACTGAATTGGAATTTAACTTGTGTCTCCTGAGTGAAGCCGCTGAGTAGGTAGTTCGAGCGATGAAATGTGAGCACATCGAGCTCGGCCTCGTCGTCGAACTTGATCGGGAGTGGCTTGGGTTCGTCTGCGGGCTCGGACTTATGCGTGCGCTCGGCGGCCGCGGCTTGTAGCGTTGGTGCCGTGGCTTCGGCACGCGCAGCCCACGACGTCACGCACAACAGCAGACAAAACGCGCTGGCAGAAATATGCGCCGCGGCAGTCGGCCCTTCACTTCCCGATCCCGCGCAGTCGACTGGCACTCTCCTCAAGACTGCCCTGACGCTTCCGCGGGGAGAAGGCGCGGATAGAACCAGCCGGTGAGCGCCGCGACCCAGGCGGCGCCAACCAGGTTCCCGCCCACGACGTCGGAGGCGTAGTGGACGCCGAAATAGATGCGCGAGGCCGCGACACCCAAGATCAGCGGCACGGCAACAATGACCGATAGCGCCCACCACGCTCGCGCCACGGGCCATCCGTGAGCGACGACGACCAGGCTCGCCACGACGCTGATCGAGCCCATGGCATGACCGCTCGGGAAAGCGAACGACTTCGGCATGCCGACCAAATAGTGCGCGCTCACGTCCGGGCGAACGCGCTCGAACAGCAACTTCAGGGCGGCCGTGAGCAGCGCGGCCCCCGAACCACAGGCCACCACGTAGACCGCGTCGCGTCGCCTACCTAACAAGGCTAGTACCAGCGCGGCGAGCGCACACAACGTCGCCAAACACGGAAAGGCGCCAAAGCGCGTAAGCGCAAGCATGGGCCCGTCCCAGTGGCCTCGAGCAGCCGCGAACCAGTCCGCCACGCTGCGATCGAACGGACCAAGCTCGCCCTCTTGGATTTCGCTTGCCAGGCTGAGAAAGGCAACGACCGGGGACCCACTGAGCGAGAGGCTCCACGCATGCCTCGTCACGAAGCGCAGCATGCGCTGCAAGAAGCTGGGCCAACGCTGGCTCATTCGTCTGGAGCGATCCGTTCAACCATCCTGGTCCGCCAGGCAAATTGTCGAGGCCATTCGGATCACGAGATCCTCCTATCACTACGGCGAGCTTCAGCATAGAGCGCCCACCGCTCAAGTGTGCCCGGGCTGATGGGCGTTGCCGCGACCACTCTCTACGGTAGGCCGCCCGCGGCCAACGCAGCGATTTCGGCGGCCCCGAGCGCTCGATTATAGACGAGGAGTTCGTCGATGGATCCTGCTGCCGTCGAAAGTGCCGGCCAGATGTTGCCAGGTATCAAGTGGCAAGCCACCGGCCGAATAGCACAAGTCCGACGCGCCGCCCGAGGTCACGATGGCGACCGCGCGCGCCTTGTTCAGGTGCAGGCCGAGCGTTTCGTCGTTGCTCTGCAGCAACTGCAGCGAAAGAATGCTCTGAAAGCGTGGTGATCCATCGGCAGAATTGACCCAGGACGCCACCGTGAACGCGTCATTCGCAGCGATCGTGTCCAGTGACGCGGACGGGTCGATGCTGGCGTAGTTGGCGCTACCGTCCAGGGTCAAGGCACCGCCGATCTTACCGGGACCCCAACCCGTGCCGGTGTACCCGAGCAGCGCGCCATCGTTGTGGTGGGAGGTCGCGTCCGCGGCAGTGTCGCGCGTGAGCCGGCAGGCGACAAGTGGTCATCAACCAGACTCACCCCCGCAGCAGCTGACTGCCACGGGGGTGGTGCGGTGCGCAAAGCGAGCTTAGTTCGCCGTGCAGGTGCTGGTCTTGTTGACGAAGCCGGACAAGGTCAGCTTGAAGTTGGACCCATTCGGCTGACGTTCCGCGTGAAACAGCACGATCTCGTAGAGGTTGCCGATCGTATTGAGACCGAGGGCGGCCGAGGTCTGGACGTTGAGCGTGACGCTTCGGGTTTGGGACGGGTGAAGGCCACCGATGTCCACTGCCAGCTTGTTGTTGATGAACACCCAAACGTCGTCATCGCCAGCGAACGTGAGCACTTCGTCGCCCTCATACTGGAACCAGTAGCGAAGCTCGGTGGTGAAGCCGAAGTTCTTGCTCTCCGTGAGCCCCTCCTTGCCCTGCGCGTCCCAACCGTTGCCCGTAAAGGGCGTGAACTGGGCACCGCCGTCAAACGAGTACTTCGCGGTATCGCCTTCGCGGCCCAGCAGCATCACGCCCTCCTTCGAGACATTCACGAGGTTCGTGTCGCGGAACCACTGATCGAAGTCGGCCTCGCTGGTGGACTGCGCGCCGTGCGGGCACAGCGCAGTGCCAAGATTGACGCTGAGCAACTGACACACTCCGGTGTAGACGGGCAAACCGTCCACATCGAGCGTATTGGTCACCATCCCGGGCGTAACGTTGGCGCCATTGAACGTCTGGAAGTCGGGATGCTTGGTGGAGCCGCCCATCGCCACCGAAACGAAGTCGCGATAGGTCACCGGGATCGCGATCTGAGCGGGCAAGGCCGTCGCGGGCGTCACGCAGGTGAAGCCGTTTTCCTCCGTGCAGGTCGCCGAGCAACCGTCCCCCGCCACAAGATCGCCGTCGTCGCACTCTTCGGCGCCAAACACGATGCCGTCGCCGCAAGGCGAGGTGCAGGCCCCACCCGTGCACACCGGCTTCTTGCGACAATCTGCGCCTGGAATATCGCACACGAACCCAGCTTCACGCGTGCAGGTCGCGGTGCAACCGTCGCCGGGCAGGATGTCCTTGTCGTCACACAGCTCCTTGCCGGCCAGAATGCCGTCGCCGCAGATCGCGGTGCAGGGCATGGCCAGCGTCTTGCATTCAAATCCGGCCTCCAGCAGGCACGTGGCGCCGCAACCGTCACCGGCCGTGGCGTTGTCGTCGTCGCAGGTCTCGGGCGCGATCATCACGCCGTCGCCGCACTCGGGCTTGCAGGCCTGACCGACCGGGCAAACGTAGCCGGCCTCGACCGTGCAGGTGGCCGAGCAGCCATCGCCCGCCGCCTTCGCGCCGTCGTCGCAAGCCTCGGTGGCAGCACGCGTGTTGTCGCCACAAACGACGGGCACAATCACGACACCGCCCGCGCCGGCCGCGCCGCCGCCGCCCGCCACGCCGCCACCGCCGCCACCGCCGCCCGAACCGCCGCCGCCTGTGCTGGGCATGCCAGCCATGCCAGCCGTTCCGACCTTGCCGCCCGAAGCGTTTCCGCCGCTTCCGCCAGCTACGACGGCGCTGCCGCCCGAACCACTGACGGCGGCCATCCCGGCCGAGGGTGCCCCACCGGTAGTGGAGCTGGTGGTGGCGTCGTCAGAGCACGCCGCTCCGCCCACGGCCAATGCCAGGATAAAACACGCTGCTTGTGGCTTTGCTCTCATGATCGTCGTCACTTTCTAAGACCGCTATTCGGCTAGATGGCGCTTCCCAACGTCCATGCGAGGTTCGCTGGGGTCGCACCGTTATTCCCAGGCCGGGATACTACACCGGCGGCTTGGAGTGGGAACAGAAAGTCTTAGTCTGAGTGTGATCTGGATACTTCATGACGGTCGACCGCGACAGCGACTTTTGTCCGGCAACTCGCCCGGGTGCGATATGCGCCTACCGGTCGGGCGCTGTGCGCGCGCCCTTTCACACGCACCAAGCGCCGTCGCGGAACACCGTTTCGCCATCCAAGCTCACGCGCTCGGTCACGGCGAACACGTCCACGTGGTGCTTGGTGTGGCGGCGATTCATGTTCGGCTTTTGGTACACGCCGTGTTTGGCGCCCAGCGACAGGTGAATGCCGCACATGCGCTCGTAGCTGCCAATGTCGCTGACGCGGCGCTCGGGCGTGAGCGCGCGATTCATGCCGAAACCCAGCTCGCGCACCCACAAACTCTCGTCGGCTTGGATCTGCGAAAGGACGCGCTCGAAGTCCGGCGTCGAATCCAGGGCCTCCACCACCTTGCCGCGCTCGATCACGAGCGTGATGGGCTTGTCCGGAACGTTGACGCTAAACTCGGTGTCGCCGAACACGAAGATGCGCACGCGCCCGTTCACGCTCTCCAGAGCCACGGGCTCCGTGAAAACCTCGCCGATCGGAAACTGCCCGCCCACGTTGGCCATGTTCGAGTAGTCCCCGACGTTCAACTTCGCGGGCTCGAAGGCTGAATCGTAACAGAGCCGCTCGCCCCCGCTGTCGACGACAGCGCCGCTCGCTAGGTCAATTCGCCGCTTCAGCTCGGCGCCAACAAGGCGATAGTAGTCAGCGTCGTAGGCCAGCGAATCGACGTACGCTTCGTACTCGGACTCGAGCATCCTCCCCAGGTGGGGGTGCTCGATCACCTTCAGACCACGCTTGAACAGCTCCACCCGGATCCGAAAGGCCTCAAGCCGGAAGCTGGTCGACTGCAGCAGCACCACAAGATCGCCCGCGCCAAGCGTGGCGAACGCCTGCAGGATGTCCGCCTGAGAGGTAGCCTCGAAATCCAGGTACTGGGCGTCCGGTAGGCAAGCCCGGTAGGCGTCGGTAAGGATCTGAGAAAGTCTTGAGTTCCCGTCGAATACGACGATGGCGCGCCGCTCCGGCGTGTGCTGCACGGCGATGCTCAGGATGTCCTGCACGTGCTCACGGGCGACGGGAAACGACGGAGCGGGGGGGACAGGCGGCGTCATCGTGCTTCAGCGCTGCTTCTAGCAGGCCTTCCGGCGTCGGCACGAAGAGTCGTCCCAGCGCTTTCGGATGGAGCCGTGCCCGGCCCCATTACGCCTTCAAGCGATAGCCAGTGCGGAACACCCACCAGACCGCCACAACGCAGATCCAGAGCACCGACAGCGTGATCCCTAGGCTCAGGCCCAAGCTGACGTCGGCGATGCCGTAGAAACTCCAGCGAAAGCCGCTGATCAGGTAGACGACCGGGTTGAACAGCGCAAGCTTCTGCCACAGCGGCGGCAGCATCTTGATTGAGTAGAAGCTACCGCCCAGGAAGGCCAGCGGCGTCACGATCATGAGCGGGATGATCTGGAGCTTCTCCCAGCCATCCGCCCAAATCCCAATCAAGAAGCCGAACAGGCTGAAGGTGATGGCCGTCAGCAGGAGAAAGCCCAGAGCCCAAGCCGGGTGGGCGATTTCGTAGGGGACGAACAGGCGCGCCGTGACGAGCATGATCGTCCCCAGAATCACGGATTTTGTGGCAGCTGCGCCGACGTAGCCGATCACTATCTCGAAAGGCGAAATGGGCGCGGACAAGAGCTCGTAAATCGTGCCGCTGTACTTGGGCATGTAGATGCCGAAGGAAGCGTTCGAGATGCTCTCGCTCAGCAAGGACAGCATCACGAGCCCAGGGATGATGAACGCGCCGTAGCTAACGCCTTCGATTTGGCTCATTCGGCTGCCAATCGCGGCGCCAAAGACCACGAAGTAGAGCGAGGTCGAGATGACCGGCGAGAGGATGCTTTGCACCAGGGTGCGGGCCGTGCGGGCCAGCTCGAACACGTAAATCGCCTTGATGGCATGGACGTTCATGAGTGGGGCCTCACCAGGCTAACGAAGATCTCCTCGAGCGAACTCTCGGTCGTGCGCAGATCACTCAGCTCGATACGAAGTTCGCTCAGCTGCCGGAGCAGGCTGGCAATTCCGGTATCCTCGCTCTGCACATCAAACGTATAGACCAGCGCTTGCCCGCCCGCGGCAAGCTCGAGCTTCAGCGCCGAAAGCTCCACCGGCACCGCTGCGAGCGGCGCCCGAAGCTGCAGCGTGAGCTGCCTTCTGCCGAGCTTCTTCATCAGCGCCGCCTTCTGTTCCACGAGGATGATCTTCCCCCCATTGATGACGCCGATGCGATCGGCCATCTGCTCAGCTTCCTCGATGTAATGGGTGGTCAGAATAACGGTGACGCCCTGTGCCCGCAGTGTGCGAACCATCTCCCACATCTCACGCCTCAGCTCCACGTCCACCCCCGCGCTCGGCTCGTCCAGAAACAGGATCTCTGGCTCATGCGCCAGCGCCTTGGCGATGAGCACGCGCCGCTTCATGCCGCCCGAAAGCGTGAGAATGGCGCTGTCCCGTTTGTCCCACAGCGACAGCGCCTTGAGCACGCGCTCCAAGTGCTCCGGGTTGGGCGGCTTGCCGAACAGGCCCCGACTAAACCTCAGGGTCGACAGCACGCTCTCGAACGCGTCGGTGGAGAGCTCCTGTGGGACGAGCCCGATCTTGCTGCGGGCTTTTCGGTAGTCGCGCACGATATCGTGGCCGTCCGCGAGGATGACGCCGCTCGTCGGTCGGACGATGCCACAAATGATGTTGATGAGCGTCGTCTTGCCGGCGCCGTTCGGGCCGAGCAGCGCGAAGATCTCGCCGCGCTCGATGTCGAGGCTCACGTCCTTGAGCGCCTGAAACCCCGAGCTGTACTGCTTGGTCAGATGGGAGACGCGAATGATGGGCTGCACGGGGCGCGCATCATGGCGCCCCCCGGTTGACTCGGCCACCTTACCGATTTCGCGGCCTGGCGCCCTCACCGCTGGCGTTCGCGGCGGCACGGCAGGTCAAAATCGACCCCTGAACGCGCTTTTCGTCACGGCTCCGCGAAGTCGCGGGGACTCACGTGCCATGTTGGAATGGGCACCTGATCAGTGCTCAGCGGCCTCATCGAGCGTAGGATGGCGGACGCCGCGACCTCGCATCCAGGTATTGGGAGAATTCATATGAAGCAGCTTATCGCCTACTTCGCGTTTGGCAGCCTGTCCGCCTCCGCACTTGCGGGTTGCGGCAACGACGGACAGACCGGGACGGGAGCCACGCCTGGCAACGCCGGCGCTGGCACGGCAGGCGGCGCTGGTGGGAGCACGGGCGTGGTGGGGGGTGGCGGAACGCCCGGCGCTGGTGGCGGCGCGCAGACCGGCGGTGGCGGCGGCGTCAATAGCAACGGCGGGGCCCAGGCAAACGGCGGCAGTGCAGGCTCCGGAGGCGCGCCCTACGAGGGCCTGTACCCCAAGGGCACCTGCTCCGAGGCCAACCTGCGCACGGCTCCACCGGCCGGCAAGGAGGGCTTCAAGGCGGATCCTATCAGCGTCAAGTTTCCGTTCAGCAGCCATTGGATTGGGCCGTGGGGCGCCAACACCGAGCCCGAGTTGATGGGTCAAACGGCGATGGCCGACTTCGATGACGACGGCGATCTCGATTTTGCCGCAGGCCAACGCGACGTGCACCCGGGCGGGATGTACTGGTGGGAGCGCTGCACCGACGATCACTGGGTGACGCACAAGGTGGGCGACGGACAGAAGTCCGACTCCTCGGGCGACGCGCTCGATGTGGACCGCGATGGCCTGATCGACATCGTGACCGGTGACTCGTGGTTCAAGAACCCGGGCAAATCTCGGGAAATGGAGTGGCAGCGCATCGGCGCCGGCACCAAGAACGCGGAGGACCTCACGGTCGGTGACGTCACGGGCGACAACATCCCGGAGATCATCTACGTCAACAACAACTTCAAGGCTGAGTGGTACAAGATCGGCGACGCGCCGCAAAACGGCTTCGTGCTCGGCGGCCAGCTCAACCGAACCATTCAACAGGGCTCGGCTTGGGGCGATCTCAACGGCGACGGGGCCAATGATTGGCTGATCAGCGCCCACTGGTGGTACGAGAACGACGGAACCGGCACGACCTTCACCGAACACGTCATCGCGGCCGCCGCCGGCTTCGACGCGGGCTCCGCCTCCAACGCTCCGCTCACGTACGTGGGGGATCTCGACGGCGACGGCGACAACGACTACGCCGCCTGCACGCATTGGCTCGGTGGTCAGGACACGGCCCGCTTGGCCTGGGTCGAGAACAAGGACGGCCAAGGCCTCACCTGGGAGCTCCACCAGCTGAGCAACACCGGCCTGTACTCGCACGGGGTCATCCTGGCGGACTTCGACAACGACGAGGATCTGGACATCTTCTGGGCGCGCAACGTGGGGCCCTCGTTCATCTGGGAAAACACCAACGGCATGGGCGCTTTCACCGAGCACAAGATCGTGGAGCAATTCCGCGGCCACACGCCAAGGATCGGCGACGCGGATTGCGACGGCGATCTCGACATTGCGGGTGGACCCTGGGGCGACCAAGGGCCGGCCGACCACGGCGAGAGTGGCGGCAACCTGATCCGCGACTACCAGTACTTGCGGAACCTAGCGGTCGAGAAAGGGGCCAAGCCCATCTTCGACGCGAAGCGCAAACCGTACGAGCTCGGCTGGCCAGAGAAGCCCCACTGCCGCTAGGTCTCCCGTCGAGGGTCGCTTGGCGCCTGCTCGCGGCCGGCCTGGTACTCACCAGCTCGGCCGCCGGCAACGGGCGCTTTCCGAGCGCGCAGCGCCTGTTGGAAGATCCCCGCGATCCTGGCCGGCTCGTCTTGAGCGGCACCTACGGGCTGCTGGTCACCAGCGACCGAGGCGCAAGTTGGCGTCACGTCTGCGAGACCGCCTACGGCGAGCGGGATCTATCCGTCGATGCGCTGGTCGCGCTGACGCCGGACGGCACCCTTCTGGCCGGTATCTATTCCGGTGTGTCGCGCGCGGCGGGCGATCCGTGTGGCTTCGAGAGAACGCTGGGGCGCAGCAACCGCGAGGCCGTGCCGGACTTCGCGCTGGCTCAAAGCAAGCCGGGCCACGTGGTGGCGGCGCTCGCCACACTGCTCGAGGACGGCACGTCTACGAATCAACTCTACCGATCGGAGGATGACGGCCGTTCGTGGAGCGCCGTCGGCCGAGCGTTGCCGGGCGAGCTGCGGGTCGTCTTGACCTTGGACGTCGCTCCAACCGATGAGCAGCGTGTCTACGTGAGCGGGCTGGGCAAACTGGGTGAGGGGGTCCTGCTGCGCTCCGACGACGGCGGGGAGTCCTTCGAAGCGTTGGCAATCCCGACCGATGCCGCTCTCGCC
Source organism: Myxococcales bacterium (assembly GCA_031408355.1). Lineage (GTDB taxonomy): Bacteria > Myxococcota_A > Polyangia > Polyangiales > Polyangiaceae > PMG-095. The sequence continues at coordinate 11,385 of JANNWK010000266.1, read as the reverse complement.
GAGCTTCCGTTCATCGCCGCCGTGGACCCCGAAAACCCCGACGCTCTCTACGTGCGCACGGACCTTTGGGCCTACGACGACGAGACAGGAGTGGCCCGCGCTAACGACGCCTTGCTCTATTCAGAAGACGGGGGCACCTCGTTTTCGGAGCTAAAGCGCGCAGGCGGCAAGCTGTTCGGCTTCGCGTTGTCACCGGATGCAACCGAGGTGTTGATTGGCTACGGGGATCCGCTGGAGGCTGGCAGAGCCCGGATCCTCGACCCCGAGGCCTTGGGGATTTATCGCGCAACCAAGGGCAGCGCGGAGTTCAGCAAGCTCTACGCGGGGTCGATAGGCTGCCTCACCTGGACCACGGCAGGCATTTACGCCTGCACCCACGAGGTCCACACCGGCTTCTCGCTCGGTCTGAGCGCGACCGCAGACTTCTCGCTAGAGGCGCCGCCCCGCTTCGAACCGCTCCTCCGCTTGAGGAACGTGGCCGGTCCGATCGAGTGCGCGGCTTGTACGGCGGGGGCCAGCTGCGCCAGCTACTGGCTGTCGACCTGCCAGTCGTGGGGCAGAGACGACTGCGAACAGCTCGAGCCGAACACCTGCAGCCAGACGGGCGGCGCAGGCGGCTCCGCTGGAGCGGCGGACGCTGGCGAAAGCCAGGCAACCGGCGGCTCGCGCTCTTCGGCAGGCAGCCCGAGTCCCGGCTGCAGCTGCACAGCAGCGGACGAGGCCCATCCCTGGGCGCGTGGTTTCTGCTCGGTCTGCTCACGTGCGCTGGGTACCTGCGAGCCTCGCGATATCGGCGCCCCTACGCTACGCTTTGAAGATGGCAGACGCCGTTCGCTTGCCCTGCGCGGCCCTGTGCTGGCTTTTCCTCCTCGGCTGCGCCGACGGCAAGCAGGAGGCACCCGCCAGCGACACAATGGAGGGGACCGAGTGCCAGGGCGACTTCGACACTTTCGCCGCCGGCATGTCCCGGCGAGCGTTGCCGGGCGACCTCAACATCAAGCTGACGGAAGCTGAGCCCGCTCCGCCCAGCCTGCGAACCAATACCTGGTGGCTGCAGCTTAACGACGCCGAAGGAGAGCCGCTTCTGGGCTGCGCGCTGCAGGTCACGCCGTACATGCCAAAACACCAGCACGCCAGCGCCGAGGTAGTGACCTCTGAGCTTGGCGCGGGCCAGTACCAGCTGTCGCCCATCGATTTCATCATGCCCGGCGTGTGGGAGATCCCGATGCTGGTCACGCCGGCCGGAGCCGAGCCAAGCGAAGCCGTCTTTCGTTTCTGTATCGCCGAACGCTAGGGCATGCCGGCTCGCTCAGCACCCCGTCCCGCGCCCGTGTTGCTGCTTTCTGCGGCAACGCTGTTGGCGGGCTGCGGCGAGGGTCAGGCGCCCGTCGAGCCTCACTACCTGAGTCGAAGTGCGCTGCTCGATCCGGAGACCTGCCGCGACTGCCACGCCAGCCACTACCTTGAATGGGCCGGCAGCATGCACGCCTACGCCTCGCAAGATCCGGTTTTCCTAGCCATGAATCGGCGCGGACAAGAGGAGACAGCCGGCGCGCTCGGCTCCTTCTGCGTGACGTGCCACGCGCCGCTCGCGCTGCAGGAAGGAGCAACGAGCGACGGGCTCAACCTGGCAGACGTGCCGCGAGAGCTCCAAGGCGTCACCTGCTACTTCTGCCACACCGTGGAGGCCGTTGACGGCACCCACAACAATCCGCTGCGGCTCGCGAGCGACCTTTCGATGCGCGGAGGCATCCGGGATCCTGCGCCCAACTCTGCGCACGCGTCGCGCTATTCCGAGCTTTTGGCAAGCCCAAGCCTTGAGAGCTCTCGACTTTGCGGAAGCTGCCACGACGTGGTCGTCCCGTCGCCGCCCGCGCCGAAACAGCTGCACCTCGAGCGCACGTTCAGCGAGTGGCAGGGCTCGATCTTCTCCCCGCCGCAGGCCGCCGATGACACCGCAGCCTTGTCTTGCAATGGCTGCCATATGCCGGCTACGGCTGGCGTGCAGGTGGTGGATCGAGCCGACATGAAGACGCCGCTGCGTTCGCGGCACCTGCATGCGTTCGCCGGCGTTGACGTAGCGCTCACGCCCTTTCCGGCAACCGGCGACCCCGCCCTGGACGAAGCCAGCAGCGCCCTGCAACAAGCGGAGGTGCAGCGCCTGCTCGACACCACGCTGCGCCTGGAAGTATGCGTGCTCACGCGCTTGGGCGGAGAAGCCTCGCTCACGGTCACGCTGGACAACGCCGCGGCCGGACACCATTTCCCGAGCGGCGCCGCCCAGGATCGCCGCGCGTATTTGGAGGTGCGGGCGTTCGCGGCCGGTGACGAGCAGCCATTCTACGAAAGCGGCGTGGTGGGCGAGGGCGAGCCCGTAGCTGCGCTTGCGGACCCCGACCTCTGGCTCCTGCGCGACCGGCTCTACGCCGCGGACGGCACGGAAGTGCACCAGTTCTGGGAGGCCGCAGAGCTTGTCCCGGGAACCCTGCCCGTCGCCACCAGCCTGGATCCCCTCTCGCCAGGTTTTCTCGCCGGCCATGCGCTGCGCAGGTTTCCGCGCCAGGGTCAGCTGCCGCAGAAGCCCGAGCGCGTGACCGTGCGGGTCTTGCTTGAGCCCGTCGGTCGCGAAATCCTTGCCGATCTGGTGGCTTCCGGTCACCTGGACGAAGCCGTAGCGCGCGCCATGCCGACCCACGTACTGCTCCCCAACCGGCACCTGGCAACCCACGCGAGCGCCGCGCCGGAACTCGCGACGCTCGGCTCGGTATCGTTCGAGTGGGGGCCGGCCACCCGCGAACGTGGCAACTTCCGACGCACCTCGCAGGGCACGCCGCTCGGCGTCGAAGAATGCCTCGGCATGCCAGGCCGCCCCGTCACCCGCGCCAGGTGAGCTCAATGCCCGACGGCAGGAGCGCCAGCGGCCTGCGTCTCTTCGCGGAGGTGAAACGGCGCGAGAGCGGCCGCAACCACGGACGGCACCGACGCCACCAGACAGAAGCCAAAGAAGTGCTGGTAGCCGAGCCGCTCCTGGATGGCGCCGCTCAACATGGAGGGGACCATGAGCCCAACCCCCATCAGAGAAGTGGCGAAGGCGTAGTGCGCGGTACGGTATTTACCCGGCGCAATCTGCTGCATCATGTAGAGAATGTGCGCGACGCAACCGAAGCCGTAGCCAAACTTCTCAATCGTGACAAGCGTGGTGACGAAAGTGAGGCTCGGCGCCGACGACGACGCTAGAACCAAGTAGCAAACGTGGGGCACATTCATGGCGAGGGCCAGGTAAACGATGGATCGCCTCAGCGTCAGCTTCGCCGCGAACAGACCGCCCAGCAGCGTACCGAACATGAAACCGAGCGTGCCGAAGGAACCGTTGATGTTGCCCAGCGCCTGATTGGAGAGGCCAAGCCCACCCTGGCCGACGGGGTCGAGCAGGAAGAGCGGGCCGATTTTCTCGATGAAGCCTTCGCCGCTGCGATAGAGCAGGATGAACGTGAGGCCCAGCCAAATCCCGGGCTTCTGGAAGAAGCTGGTGAGCGTGGCCCCGAACGTCTTGAATGCCGCGACGACACCGACCGGCGCCGCAAAGGCCCGCCTGTCTGCCGGCAAGTTACGCAAATGCCAGGTGCCAAGGAGCGCCATCAGGGCCGCCAAAATGCCCATCACGATCATCCAGCTGTACTGCCAGGCCTGGGTTGCGGCAGCCGCGCCGGAGGCGCCGCTCAACTTCTTCTCGAACAAGTACCCCGTCAAAGTGACCAGCAATCCGGACGCGACAATCCGCCCGCCATTCCAAAAGAAGCCTTGCACTCCCACCCAAGCAGATTGCTCTCGCGGCGTGGTGACGGAAATGTACACGCCGTCAGCCGCGATATCTTGAGTCGCCGACAGGAAGCCCGTCACCCAGAAGAACGCCAGAGTGAGGCCCATGAAGCCTGGCAGCGGCAAGCACAGCGCCACACACGAAAGCGAAATCGCCATGGCAAACTCGCAAGCGATCACCCAGTGGCGCTTGGTCCCGAACATCTCCGTGACGGGCGCCCAAAGAAACTTCGTGGACCAGGGCAAGTAAAGCGACCCGGTGTAGAGCGCGATATCCGTGTTCGACACGCCCAAGTTCTTGTACATCATGGCCGCCACCACGCTCACCGTGATCATCGGCAAACCCTCGGCGAAGTACAGGCTGGGGACCCAAAGCGCCGGGTGAGCCCGCCCTGGCGACATGGGGGACGGGGCCCGGGCCAACACGGGCGGCGCAAGCTCCGTGACAGAAGCGCTTTGCATGTTCAGCAGAGTACGAACTGGTCCGCGCAAGGCGCGTCCATAACTGCTCATTCCAATAGCCAGGAATCGCGGCGCGGGCGGCGCGGCCACTCGCAGCTAATCGAAGTGCTTGCCGAGCGCGACGCCAGAAGGAGTGTCCTCGAGCGGCAGGTCCAGGCCCAACGCTTGGTAGAACCGAATCGCGCCCGCGTTGCGCCGTGCCACGTCGACGTGCACGCCCGCGCAGCCAAGGCGTTGTACGTAGGCGTAAAAGTGGGTCACAAGCCGCCTGCCCAGGCCGCGCCCCTGGCAAGCCGGCAACAGGTCCGCGTGCAGATGCGCTGGATAACGCTCAAGCCAGGGCGGCAGCTCGCGACGCGCCCGGTGCAGACTCGCCAGAAAGGCCTGATCCCTGGGGTGGAGACCGGCCAGGCCAACCGGATACTGCACGCGCACTCGAGGCAACCACTCGGCTTCGAGGAAGCGCTCGAAGCCCACCGAGTCGGAGGTGCCGGCCACGTAGCCCTGGACGCGGCCCAAGACCGTGACCACGACGACGCCAGCGGGCTCGAAGGCCAGATAGGGCGCCAGGTAAAGCTGTCCGACCAGATACGGATCGAGCTGTTCGTGGCGCGCTCCCGGGTAATCGGCAAGATCCACGGTCGCGCGACAAACCTCGTGAAGCCAAGGCAGATCGGCCGCGTGCGCCGGTCGGACGAGCCAGGCGGGTTCAGCTGCCGGGGCGAGCTCAGACACAACGCCAGCTAACCCAAAATCGGCAGCGCTGCCAAGGGATGTTGACGGAGCTTGCCGAAGCGATTCAAGCTGCCCCACGGGATGTTTCTAGGCCGAATCTGCGCAGGAGCGCTGAGCCTCTTGTGCTTGCTCGGCTGGAGCGCAAAGGTCAGGGCAGAGCCGCTCACGGTGACGCTCGCCTACGAGCTCGACCCCGCCGTGGAGGGCTGTCCCAGCGAGGAGGAGATCGCCCAAACCGTGATCGCTCAGCTGGGCTACGATCCTTTCCGACTCGTCGGGGGGCAGCGCGTGCGCGCCACCATCCATGCGCCAGCGGAAGGAATCGAAGGCAAGATCGAGTGGTTGAATCAGGCAGGGCAACCGGAAGGCGAACGCGTGCTGTCTTCGCCCAATAAGGATTGCAGGGAGTTCGCACGCGGCCTCTCCTTTGCGCTCGCCGTGCAGATCCAACTGCGAGCCACAGCGGCTCCCGCGGCTCCCGCGGCTCCCGCGGTCATCCCGGTGGCTGAAGCACCCGCCCCGGCGACCCGGCCGGCGCCCCCTCCAACAGCCAGACGAAGTCACACGCTGCTTGGCGTTGGGCTGGTCGTGCAACAGGGCTTTCAGCCGGAGCTCGCCTGGGGAGCGCGGCTGTTTGGGGCTCTTCGCCGCCCGGCCTGGTCGGTCGAGTTAGGCACAGAGGCAACCCTGCTTGGCGAGCGTCGCTTGCCGGACGGGACAGGGTTCTCAAGCAGAACGCTGGCAGCCAAACTTGCCCCATGCGCGCATGTAGGTGCTTTCGGCTTCTGTGCTGTGGGCATGGCGGGAGCGCTCCAGGTGCGAGGCTTTGGGGTAGATCAACCGAGAACGCCGTCGAGCTTCATCGGGGCCGTTGGCGGCCGCGTGGCGCTGTTTCGGCCGCTATTTGGCTGGTTCGGCGGCATGCTCCACGTCGAGGCGCTCCTGCCATTCACCCGGCAAACCATCGCCGTGAACGAGCAGGAGGCTTGGTCCAGCGATCCGCTGCTCCTGGCAGCCGGGCTGGATCTCGCCGCAATTTTTCAATGACAATCGGAGGTGCCATGGGACAATCCTCTATTGTGGCTGTCGAACCTCTGCAGCACGCCACCCACGTCCCCGGTTCTCCGGTGACGGCGGCGGAGGGCTGCCTGGCGGCCTATCAGCAGGAGTTCGACTACCTTACGCGCTCGCTCAGGCGGCTCGGAGTGCCCTATTCCGAGCTTGAGGACCTGGCCCATGAAGTGTTCCTGGTGCTCCACCGCCGCTGGGACGACTACGACCCTACCCGAGCTCTTCGACCATGGCTTTTCGGCATCGCATTCCGCGTCGTCTCGGCTCACCGCCGACGACATATTCGCGAGGTCCCTCACGCGGCGATCGAGGCCGAGGATCTCGCGCCGCGGCCGGACCAGCTCATGGCAGCCGAGCAGGCTCGCTCGCTGGTACTGAAGGCGCTTGAAGGGGTCCCGATGGAACGCCGGGCGGTACTGGTAATGCACGACCTCGACAACGTCGCGATGCGCGAGATCGCCTCGGTCCTGTCGATCCCACTTTTTACGGCCTACTCCCGGCTACGCAAGGCCAGAAAAGAGCTAGAGAGCTCGGTCCTGCGACTCCAAAGGGGAGCTTCCTTCTCATGATGCCCAGGCTCATCCCGCCGTTCTCTGAGGTCACAGCATCACTGCTGGTGCAGGAACGCGTGCTCACTGCGGCTGATCCACAGCTGAAGGAGCGAGCCCTGTGCCGAGCTCGCGAGGTGCTCGCCGAGGATCGCCCCTCAGGCGTCGTTGTCCGAATGGGCGGCGCCTCGTGGAGTCGCCGGGGGCGCGTGTTGCCGATCGCGGCAGCGGTTTTCGGCGTCGCGGGTTTGGCCGCGGCCGGCGTCCAGATCTACCTGGCTCAGGCCAACGAGGCTGCCGACCTGGCAGTCGCCGTGCCGCATGAGCCCAGCCCGCCCAGCCCGCCCAGCCCGTCCAGGCTGGTGGCCGCACCAGGGGTGGACCCGGCACCCATCGTGACGCCGCCAAACCCCTCGCCCGCAGGGGACGCGAAGGCAGACTCGATCCCCGCGCCATCCGCTGCGGCTCGGCAAGTGAGCCCAAGTTCGGCTGAAACCTACGCGATCGAGCTGGGTGTGCTGGAGCCGGCCCGTACCGCGGTGGCTCAGGGAAATTTTGGAGCCGCCCTGACCTCAATCGGCAAGCACCAGCAGCGGTTTCCCCGAGGGCAACTCAGCGAGGAGCGTGAAGCGCTCAGAGTTCGCGCACTGTGGGGCATGGGCCAGACCGAGCGCGCCAAGGGCGCCGCCGCCGCGTTTCGCCGGAGCTACCCGCGCAGCGGCCTGTTGTCTTGGCTGAAGGCTCCCGCTCCGGCCAAGCCGTGAAAGGCCTCGTGCACCTCGCGCTCTTGAGCCTGCTTGTCGGCTGCGGAGCTGAACTCGACGCGGGCTCGGATCGCCTGCGAGGCACGCTGCCGGTGGACGCGCGCAGTCCAATCGTGGTGCTGAACGACGGCCCCAACGACAATTGGCACGCCGAGTACGCCGTGACTCTCGCGGGTGCCGGGCGCATCAAGCTGGCCGGCATCGTGGTGAACACGGTGCCCGGCTATCCGTCGCTCACGGACAACGTGCGCGGCTTCCGCGACCTCGTGGCCGCCGCCCGCGAGAGCGGGATGAGTGGCCTACCGGAGCCCACCGCCAGCGTGGCGCCCCCGCTGGTGCGTCCGGACAACGCCGATCTCGAGCGTACGGTGCCGAATCGCTCGGAGGGCGCCAGGTTCATCCTCGATGCTGCCGCGCGCTTAAGCACGCCGGTTCATCCGCTGGTCATCGCGACCGGCGGCGCGCTGACCGACATCGCGGACGCCTACCTGCTGGACAACTCCTTGCCCGCGCGCGTCGTGGTCGTCGCCTCGCTGGGCGGTCCAGTCGACTCCGTCCCCAGCACCGGCGATCCGAATGGCCCGAACGATCCGTGGGCGGCGGTGATCGTCAGCGCGCGTTTCCGCTACGTTCAGGTCAATGGTTTTTACGACCAACTCCAAGAGATCCCCGAGCAACGCGTGCCCGAGCTGCCAGCGAATTCTTGGGGCCGATGGATCAGCGCCAAGCGACCCAAGATCTTGGACCTGTTCGTCGCCTGCGATCAAGTCAGCGTCATGGCGGTCGCCTTCCCCGGGTTCGCGCTCGATGTGGAGCGGATGAGTTCTCCGGTCACGCCCGCGCTTGGCCTTCCCGCCAGCTTCGTGCCCGACCCCACAGGCAACGTCTGGCACGTGCCTCGCAGCGACGCCGCGTCGGCCAGTGGACTGTTCTGGGACGCCCTGAAGGATCCGCGCACTTACGGCAAGTGAGCGCCGCCGCTCAGCGCTCAGCCTGGCAAGCGTCGCGCACGCGCGCGCGCAGCGGCGACGCCGGGAAACTCCGTACGAAGCTGGTCGCCGCCAGCCGCGCGTCCGCAGCGCGACCCAGCTGACACAGTGCAAATACGCGCGCCGCGGCCGACTCCTCGCGCAGCGCGCCAGCGCGGAACTGGGTTTGCCCCGAATCAAGGAGGCTCAAAGCCTTCTCGGGATCGCCGCTCCGCATGGCGCCTCGCGCCTGCGAAAGCAAGCTGGCTTCGGCCTCGAGCTGGTCGGGAACGATGACCGGGGTAGCTGTCGCGGTCTTGACCGGAGTCACCCGCTGCGCGGTTAACTTGGCCGCGGGCTTCAACACCGCCGCATCGGTCTCGGAAGTCACGGGCGCCGCGGGCGCCATGGGCGCATCGGGGGGCAGCAAGGCCTCTTGCTTCGCCGCCTCCGGCAACTCAAGCGGAGCCGGCACCTTCGAAGCACCGGGCAAAACTGCGGTCGCGCTGGGTGTAGCCCGGGACGCGCCCACGGCGAGCCACGCCGCCGTTGAGCCCGACGCGCCCACCAGCACCACCGCCGGCAGCCACTTCATCACCGAAGCCCAGGCAATCCGCGCGCCCCAAGAAGAAGTCGCCGCAACGCCCGCAGAAGCCAACGCGCCCAGACCTAACCGGCGCGCCAACCCACGACGATTCCTGCGACGATCCGCGGCTGTAGGCGCAGAAATCAACCGATCTGCCTCCAACAACGCGTTGAGATCCGAACTCGAATCCGTCACGGGGCTCTCCAGTTCTCGCGCGCTCGGTGGCGCGAAATGCCAAGCTCGATCTGCTGGCGGGCCGCGCGAACGCGGGCATGAATCGTGTTGATATTGACGCCCGTTAGTTCGGCAACTTCGAGGGGCGCCTGTTGCTCGAGCTCCACGAGAATGAAAGCCGTGCGCTTGTCCTCGTCGAGCGCAGCCAAGAGCTCGTAGAGCAGACCCGCAGCTTGGCGCCGGGCTGCCAGCTCGTGGGGCGTCGGACCCTGCGCGGGAAACTCGGCGAGCTCGGACGCGTCCTTCAAGCGCGCGAGCTTGGTGTCACGGCGACTCGTCGTGCGATGGTGGCGACTTACGAGGTGAGTCAAGATGCCAAACAGCCAGGTTTGTACTGAAGAACGAGCTTCGAAATCCGCGAGCCGCCGGCACACCACGACGAACACATCCTGCACGACGTCGTCCAGAGCTTCGGTGGGCACGCCAAGGCGCCGCGCGTTGCGCCACACAAAGTCGAAGTGCTCCTCGTAAACAGCCCTTACCTCGCTCGGCAAGGCGAGCTCGTCGGGCCCCGCGGTGGCGAGCGAGGGCGCTACGGGTAGGTGGGTGGCTGCGTTCCGCATCGTGCAGACCGTATAAGAGTGAGTCTCCAGGTCAGCTGGCTGCTGTGACTCAAAATGCTAGCGCAAGTCCGAGCCCCGCGCGCGCTCCGACCAGGGGCAGCCGGTAAACCACGCCTACACCGTCAATCTCGAAGTAATCGCGCGAGAGCGGGAAGCTGGCTTCGATACGACCCACCAAGCGGAGCCGAGTCGAGAGCGGAAAGCGCACCGCCCCACCCACGAATGGGGCCAACCAGCGATGCGTGCCCAACCGGGACTCGCGGACGCCGTAGCCGAGGCCACGAACGAGGATGAAGTCCAAACCGACACAGGCATCCAGTACGGCTCGAGCCTCCAGAACCGTGAAGCAGGCGTTGGCGCCCCCAGAAAACCGTTCGAAGTCGGCCCCCACCGAGGGGTGATCGGCGCTGGCTTGACCCTGGGGAGCCCAATACTGGACCTCGAGTCCCGCAGAAAAGGGCGCGTACCCGACGCTCACGGACTCAGCGAATCCCCAAGCAAGCCCCGGCAGCATCCCCACGCCGCCCCAGGACAACACGCCCACCGCCCAAGTCACGGGTCGCGGTGCAGGCGCGGCGGCGCGAGTCCCTGCTCCTTTGCGAATGGGTGGTGGCGCCGTTTTTTTGGGCGGCGGTGCCTGCGGGGGAACCACCGGCGCTTCAGGAGCGGGCTCCGCCTTGGGCACAGCTGGCGCTTCGGGTTCGGCGGCCGCCGCTTGAGCGCGCTCCACGGCGGCCGGATCGATGACCGTCGCGACGATCAGCGCGGTGGCCGAAGCGACCGCGTCACATGACCCTGCCTCAAGCCTCCGCGAACTCGCGGCGCCGTCGGAGGCGATCTCAATCCTGCCACGGAAACGGCCGCCCGCCACCCGGGCAACGTTGGCGGACACCGCGACGTCGAGCGCCGCTTGCGTGAGCGTGGAGGTGGCCAGCAGACGATCGATGCGCGCGGCCAGCTCCCGCTCGGCGGGGCATCCTTCCGGTGCCGCCCAAGTGAAACGGTACGGTCGAGGCGCCTCGGCTGGCGTCTCTGCGCCCAGTCGCCCGGACACGAGCAGCCCCGCGGCCAGCAAGCCAGGAACAACGACGTTGAAAGAGGTTCCCATCTCGATTGGCGCGCTGCGGCTTGGGCCAATCCTACTTACCTGCTCTGGCTGGCTCAGCCAAGCGGCTGGCGCTGTGCCCGCCTCACCGTCGGCCCAAATCGACGGCGCCGAGCTTTTTTCATCACAGCGGCACGCATGGTCGGGGACTCTTTCCTACAGACGCAGACGGAAACGTCGGCGGGCGCCTAGCCGTTGGACGCGCTGTTTCTTGGCAGCTGTTACCTGACTGCCCTGCCGTGAGCTTTTCATCTTGATGCAAGCTGGAGGATTTCCATGAAACGTAAGATCGCGAAGTCGGTCGTGTTGTCCCTTCCCCTGTTTCTCCTGGCCGCAGCCAGCTGCGGTGTTGACGACGGCCCCGGGGCCAGCGTGGGCGCCACGGGAGGCGGCTCGGGCGGCTCCGGGCCTGGGACTACCGGCGGAAAGGGCGGCGGGGCTGGCACGACCAGCACCCCGATGGGCGGTATGGCCGGCACCACCACGGTACCGGCGGGCGGCATGGCCGGGACGACGCCGGGGGGCGCGTC
>JANNWK010000265.1:0-5026 GCA_031408355.1 Myxococcales bacterium | reverse complement strand
GCGAGTCGACTCGGTCACCGCGCGCCTGCTCCGGCGCCATGTAGTCGGGCGTGCCCATAACGGTGCCAGTCTTGGTCAGGCCGTCCTTGTTGTCGCCCAACTTGGAGATACCAAAGTCCAGCACCTTAACCTGCGCACTTTCACCCGACAGAAACACATTCTCTGGCTTCACGTCGCGATGCACGATCCCGGCCGCGTGCGCCGCCTCGAGGGCCGCGCAAACCTGACGCACCACGTGTGCCGCCGCCTCGGGCGACATACGCTTCACTCGTTCCAGGTGATTGCCGAACTCTTCACCCTCCAGCAGCTCCGCCACGATGTAAGGGCGGCCGTCGGAGCTAGCGTTCACATCGTAAACATCAACGACGTTGGGATGCGACAGCACGCTCGACGCTTCCGCCTCGCGCTGAAAGCGGGTCATCACCTCCGGCTGCCGCGCTAGCTCGGGGTGCAGCACCTTGACGGCAAAACGCTTCGTGGGCAGGCGCTTGTGACGTGCCTCGTAGACCCGACCCATGCCACCCTCGCCCACCAAGCGCACCACCTCATAGGAGCCGCCCAGCAGCGCCCCTATCATCGGATCCTCGCCATCGGGCGCGTCCTCGAGGGGAGTCGCATCGTGGGGGCAAACCTTGAACGCCGCGGGGTAGCGCCGCTCGCACGCGGGACAAAGCCGGGAGTTCTGCTCAGCGCTGTCGGCGAGGCTCGCCTGCGAACCTCGATCTGGCGTCGCAGGAGGCGGGCTGCCGGCCGGGGTGCGAGGACCAAGCATCAGCGCGCGACCGTAGCCCAACTCGGGGAGCCGCGGGAGCTGCGGCCCACCAGCCGCCTCGCCGGGCCAAGGAAGCCAGCCACGCGGCACCGATTACTTGCGGACTACCAGGAATATGCTGCTGCCACCGCGATGCACGAGCTGGAGCAAATCCCCCGGCGCCTTGGCATAGACCGCCTCGAACTTGGCGAGCGACTCGACGGGCACGCGGTTCAACTCCAGCACGACATCGCCGGGACGCAGCCCTGCGCGAGCCCCCGAGCTCTTCGGTGCCAAGCGCGTAATGACCACCCCCTTCAGGGGCTCTTGGCCCAGGCCTAGACTGCGCCTGTGTTCGGCCGTGAGCTCTTCGAAGACGGCGCCGTCGAGGGCTCCACCGCTGGTGGGCTTGGGCGCGCTACCGGTTGTCACCTCAGAGGCGACGTCTGGCATCTCGCCCAGCTCGACGTTGAGCGTGAGCGGCTTTCCGTCCCGAACCAGATCGAGCGCTACCCGGCGTTTGACGCCGCTCGAGGCGATCAGGTTACGAAACTGACCGGTGGAAGTGACCGGCTTGCCGTCGACCCGCACCACGACATCCCCCCGCAGTAGCCCGGCTTTGGCCCCGGGACCCGAACTCTTGACGTCGTTCAAGAGCACGCCGCTCTGGCCACCCAACTGCAGCGCCTTGGACAACTCCTTGTCGACGTCTTGGATGGCTACACCCAGGAAGCCTCGTACGACCTTGCCTGACTGCTTGAGCGTCTCCATGATCGGCTGGGCCATGCTGGTCGGGATAGCCAAGCCAATGCCTTGATAGCCGCCGGTGCGCGACAAGATGGCGGTGTTGATACCAACCAGCTTGCCTTCGGTGTTGATGAGCGCGCCCCCCGAATTGCCCGGGTTGATAGCTGCGTCCGTCTGGATGAAATCCTCGTACGCCGTGATACCGAGATCGGCCCGACCCTTGGCAGACACGATGCCCATGGTGACCGTCTGGCCTACTCCGAGGGGATTACCGATCGCCAGGACGACGTCCCCCAAACGCAGCCGGGACGAGTCTCCAAACTCCACGGGGCGCAACCCGCTCGGGGAGCCTGTGATCTTGATCACCGCCAAATCGCTCTTCGGATCAGTACCAATGACCGTGGCGTCGAACTCGCGCTTGTCGCCCAGCGTCACTTTAATGGACTTGGCCTCGGCGACGACGTGGTTGTTGGTCAGCACATAGCCGTCGGCCGATACGATGACCCCGGAGCCCATGCCCTGCGCCTCGCGCTCACTGGGCATGCCGCCACCAAAGAAGGGGAAGAACGAGGGCGTTTGGGCGCGGCTCATCGTGGTCGAAATGGTCACGACCGACGGCGATACGCGCTCAGCCACGTCGGCTATCGACCCCGCCCCGGACGTGCCCACCTGGGTCAGCGCGGGATGACCGAGAACGCTCAGCTCCGAACGCCCGGGCTCTGGCCTCACCTCACCCTTGTTCAGGGTGCTGGCCCGGCTGCAACCTGCCGCGGCAAGCGTCAGCGCTAGCGTCAGCGAAGAAACGAACCTGTAACTCTGCTTCGACATGACTTGGCTCCTCAAACGGTCTCGCGTCGGCTGGTCTAACCGCCCAATGCCTGCAACCATTCCAGATCCCTGGCCGGACGCCGCACGTTTCCATCAATAGGCCGATCAGAGCTTGGCCAAAAACGCCGCTATCTCGCTGAGCGGCAGGATCTTGCTGGCCAGGCCGGCCCGCACGACCGCCCCGGGCATGCCGTAGACGACGGCCGACTCTTCGCTCTCGGCTATCACCATGCCCCCCGCTTCGATAATGCGTTGCGCGCCTATCACCCCGTCGTCCCCCATTCCGGTCAGCACGACCCCGATCGCCCGCTGACCCAGCCCGGCCGCCACACTGCTCAGCAACCTGTCAGCAGACGGAATGTAGCGGTCCCGCTCATCGGGCGCGCTGACGCGCAACTTCATGGTCCCCCGCTCAGAAACGTCAAGCTCCATGCAGTGCCGACCCGGGCACACGAAGCCCACTCCCTCGCTCACCACGTCCTGATCCACCGCTTCGCTCACCGGCAGCGCGCCGCGCCGCGAAAGGCGCTCGGCGAACGTGCGCGTGAATTTGTCCGGCATGTGCTGGGCCATCAGAATGGCGTTGCGATACGACGCAGGGAAGCGTGTAAAGATCTCCATCAGCGCGCTCGGTCCGCCGGTCGAGGACCCGATGGCGATCACCGTCTTCGGCGGGAGCAACGCCCTTTCGCGGCGCTGTTGGCCCGCGTGGGCGCCCGAAGCCGAGGCTCTGCGCGGCGCTGGTCCACCGAGCCTTACGCTGCGGGCGAGCAGCACCTTGCTGACCAGAATATCGCGAATACTCCCGAGATCAGGATCCGAAAAGCGCTCCGACTTGGCGACGAAATCCAGCGCGCCAAGCTCGAGCGCTTTGAATACGTTCTCCTTCTGGCTGTAGCTTGAGACGACCACGACCGGCGTGGGCTGTTTGGTCATCAAGATACGCAGGAAGGTGAAGCCGTCCATCCGCGGCATTTCAAGGTCGAGCGTGATGCAATCGGGCTTGAGCAAGGCCACCAGCCGCAGCGCCTCCTCGCCATCCGCAGCCTTACCGACCACTTCAATCTCCGGGCTCTGTGCCAGGAGCTCACCGATGCTCCGTCGATTGAAAACAGAGTCGTCGACCACCAACACTCTGAGGGGCAGCACGGCCATCAGATGCCTCCGGTTCGTTCAGCGCCGACTGGCTTTCGGTAGACGAGATCGTCCCGCAAGTGCACAAGTTCAAATGCCGTACTCAGGTTGAGCAGCGATTCGGAGTGACCGAGCATCAGATAGCCTCCCGGCGCGAGGCGCTGGTAGAGGTTGTCGATCGCACGCTTCTTGGAGCGAACGTCGAAGTAAATCAGAACGTTGCGGCAAAATATGGCGTCCACCCGACCCACGAAGCTACCGCGACCGCTATCGAGCAGGTTCAACTGACCGAACTGGCAGAGTTTCTTGACCGCGTCTTCGACGTGAAAGCCGTCATCTCGCGCGGCGAAATAGCGTTCCTTGTCACGACCCGATGTAGCGCGCAGCGAGCTTGCCTGGTACACGCCACGGCGTGCATGCGCCACGCTCGGCTTGGTCAGGTCCGTGCCGATAACCCGCGCATCCCAGCCGTGGAACAGGTCCGACTCGAGCACGAGCGCGGCCAGCGTGTAGGCCTCCTCGCCGGTAGCGCAGCCCGCGCTCCAAACCTGGAGCCTGCGGCTGGCGGCGTTCACCAGAGCCAGGCGCGGCAATAGCTCGGTCTGGAAAGCGCGCAGCTGGTACTCCTGGCGAAAAAAGTAGGTCTCTTTCGTGGTAAGCCGCTCAACGGCCTCCTCCAGTTCCTGCCGATTGCGCGCGTCGAAACGCAGATACTTGTAATAGGCCTGGTACGTGGGCAGGGCCAGCGCCTCCAGGCGTTCGGCCAGGCGCCGCTCGAACTGCAACATGGCCGATTCGTCAAAGACAAGCCCCGCATACTCGTAGACCACGTCGCACAACAGCCGAAAATCCTCGACCGACATGCGACGGAATTGGGTCTGCGCGAAACGCGCGCTCACGGTTCGCCCTGTGGACGCTTGGGTGGACGGCTCCGGCGTTGGCCCGAACTCTCGAGCGCCCGCAACAAGGCCTCCTTCACCATGGGATCGTCTTCGACGGCAAGCCGCGCGAGCAGCATCGCCACGGAAGTCTCGCTCGGTGCACGCCCCAAGAGATCGGCGGCCAAGCGCCGCACGTCCCAAGCGGGCTGATCGAGGCAAGCGCCTAGGTGCACCAGCACCCGAACATCCGGTTCTGCCGCAATCGCCAGCATGCCCGCCTTCACCACTTCCGAATCGGTATGATGCAGGGCGTCGAACAACGCCGAGACGCGCCGAGGGTCTGCGTGCTTCGTCAGCGCTTCGACGGCGGTCACGGCGATGCGCGCGTCCGGAGCGCCAACCATGGGACCGAGCACCGCCAAGGCGCGTGGGTCCGAGGATCCCCCGAGCGATCTGACTGCCGCCAAGACCAGTTCCAGCTCGCGCCGTTCCGCGACCACCTCCAGCAGCGCGGGAACGCCAACGGCGCTGCCATCTGTGCCCCTGAGCGACCCCAGCGCCCGCACGGCCTCCGCCCTCACCGACTCCTCCTCGTCCGCAAGCGCGAACTTCACGGCGTCGAGCGCTTCGCCGGCATGTAGCGCCGCGAGCGCCGCGAGCGCCGCGCGGCGCTCGTCGTGGGAGG
>JANNWK010000264.1:0-11118 GCA_031408355.1 Myxococcales bacterium | reverse complement strand
ACCATTGGTGGAGTTGGTCGACGGCGCTGGCGCCTTGAGATTGAAATGCGCACTCGCGGAGCCCGCGAGGGACAGCGCGGCGGCGGCGATAAGAAAACTATGAGAAAGACGAACTCGCATGGAAAACTCCCGGCGCTTTAGGCGGCGCAACCAAAGTCGATTGAACGACACATCCGCAGGCAATCAATTGAATGGAGGCGCCCGGCGCGGCGCGACCAAAGCCTGACACGTCGGAAGGGGCTCCGGCAGCAAAAACGCGGCAACGACGCAGCTTGTGGTGGGTGCTGGTTGGGCGCCGGGTCCCTTCAGCGGGCGCGCGCAGGCCCCGGCATGGCCTGGAAAATTCCCGTCAGGGGGACAGCGCCACGTGTCGGGCAGTACACTGGCAGCCCCATGGCAGAGACCATTTTTAGCCGAATCCTCCGCGGGGAAATCCCGTGCCACAAGCTGTATGAAGACGAGCACGTCCTGGCCTTCCTAGATGTCGCGCCGCTCGCGCCCGGGCACGCGCTGGTTATCCCCAAGGAACCCGCCGAGACGCTGGATCGCCTGTCCGACGATGCCGCCGCGGCGCTTGGGAGGGTCCTGCCCCGGCTATGTCGGGCCCTCCAGGCGGCGACCGGCACGCGCCAATACAACGTGCTGCAAAACAACGGGCCGCTCGCGCACCAGGCGGTGGATCACGTCCACTTCCACATCATCCCCAAGCCCACTTCGGGCGAGGGCCTGGGAGTGAAATGGCCTGCTGGCGCGCTTGAGTCCGAGCCGGCCCAACTGCTGGCGGCCCGGGTACGCGAGCTGACTCACGTGGCTTGACTTCATTCAGTCACGGCGACGCGCGCGGTAGCGTTGGATCAACGCGTTGGTGGAGCTGTCGTGTCCCAAAGGGGCGTCGCCCTGGGTCGCAAGCTCACCGGCGATGCGCTTGGCCAGCACCTTGCCGAGCTCCACCCCCCACTGGTCGAACGAGTTGAGGTCCCAAATGGCGCCTTGAACGAACACTTTGTGTTCGTAGAGCGCCACCAGCTTGCCCAGCACGGCGGGGCTCAGCTCGTCGGCCAGAATGGTGCTGGTGGGGCGGTTGCCCTCGAAGGACTTGTGGAGCACGAGCGCTTCCGGGACACCTTCGGCCCGGAGCTCGGCCTCGGTCTTCCCGAAAGCCAGCGCCTCGGTCTGAGCGAAGAAATTCGCCATCAGTTGGTCATGGTGCGAGCCGAGCGGATTGAGGCTGCGCGAGAAACCAATGAAGTCGCAAGGAATGAGCTTCGTGCCCTGGTGGATGAGCTGATAAAACGCGTGTTGCCCATTGGTGCCTGGCTGCCCCCAGAGGATTTGCCCGGTTTGGTAGCAGGCGCGCTCGCCAGCCAGTGTGACACTCTTGCCGTTGCTCTCCATGTCGAGCTGCTGCAGGTACGCGGGGAAACGGGCCAGGTACTGGTCGTAGGGGAGGACAGCGTGCGATTCGGCGCCGAAGAAGTTGTTGTACCAAACGCCCAGCAACCCCAGCAGAACGGGCAGGTTTCGTTGCAAGGGTGCGCTCTGAAAATGCACGTCCAGCTCGTGAAATCCGCCAAGCATCGCAGCGAAGTGTTCCGGCCCGATCGCCACCATGAGGGAGAGCCCGACAGCCGAGGCGTAGCTGTAACGCCCGCCGACCCAATCCCAGAATTCGAACATGTTGGCGGTGTCGATGCCGAACTTCGACACTTCGGCGGCGTTGGTGGAGACGGCGACGAAGTGCTTGCGAACCGCGGTTTCATCGCCGAGCTTGGCCACGAGCCAGTCGCGGGCTGCGCGCGCGTTCGTGAGCGTCTCGATGGTCGTGAAGGTCTTGGAGCAAATGATGAACAGCGTTTCGGCGGCGTCGAGCCCCTGGACGGCCTCGACGAAGTCACTGGCGTCGACGTTGGATACGAAGCGCAGGGTCAGGTTGCGGTCGCTGAACGAACGCAGCGCGTCGTAGGCCATGGCAGGTCCCAGATCGGAGCCGCCGATGCCGACGTTGACGATGTTGCGGATGCGTTGGCCGGTGTGGCCAAGCCACGCGCCGCTGCGCACGCGCGTCGCAAAATCTCCCATCTTGTCGAGCACCGCGTGGACCTCGGGGACGACGTCCTTACCGTCAACGACGATCGCGCTGCCACGGGGCGCACGCAGCGCCGTGTGGAGCACAGCCCGACCCTCGGTCGTGTTGATCTTGTCGCCTCGGAACATCGCTTCGATACGCTCGGGGAGCCCGACCGCGTTGGCCAGGTTGACCAGCAGGCTCAGCGTTTCTCCGGTAACTCGGTGCTTGGAATAGTCGAGCAGCAGGCCCGCCGCTTCGGCGCTGAAGGCCTGGGCTCGGTCGGCCGACGCGGCGAACATTTGGCGCAGGTGGAGCCCGCGGATCTCGGCGTAGTGAGCGCTGAGCGCCTGCCACTCGGGGCGGTTTGTCAGGGAAGGCGATGCCATTTCTCGGATCCTTTCGCGGGACGTTTTGCCCGTGCCATGTCTGCCATGGGCACGGAAGTCAGTGGGGAGGGTGGGCGGCCGGCGCAAGCTCCAGCTCGGCGATAATTGGCAGGTGGTCCGAGGCGGCCTTGGCCAGTCCAGTCCTGACGGGGTGCGCGGAAACGCTAGCGAGGCCTCCGCGGATCCACAATCCGTCCAGAGGCCTGAGCGGAAAGGCCGCCGGAAAGGTGGGCGCCGCGGGACCTGCCCGCCGGAAGCCAGCGGGCTCCAGGTAGCGCTGCCCGAGCGACGCCCACACGTCGTTGAGGTCTCCACCAACGACCAGCGGCGTGTCCTGGTGCAGGTGCGCGAACGGGTGACAAGCCAGGAAACGAGCGAGTTGTTCGCCCCGCTCGGCGCCCGACAATCCCAAGTGAAAATTGAACACCACGACGCTGCGCGTGCCGTGCTCTAGCTTGGCGTGGGCGCGCGCCTGGACGAGCCCGCGCTGCTTGCGCCGCCCGACGGTCAGATCGATCCGCGCCGTGTCCGTCAACGGGAACCGGCTCAGAATCGCGTTGCCATAGCCGCCGACGCGAAAGCGGTGCTCGGGGCCGAACGCGACGTGCGGCATATCGAGCGATGTCGCAAGCTCCTCGAGCTGATTGTCCATGCCGCATCCAGGCATGCCTTCAGCAACCTCCTGGAGCAGCGCGAGATCTGGCTGCAAGGACGAAAGAACGTCGATCGTCCTGTCCAGCCGATAGCGTCGGTCGACACCGCCGATCCCCTTATGAATGTTCCAGGTCACCACGCGGAGCCGCATGGGCCCTAGCATAGACCACAGTTTGGCCGTTTCCGTTGCGCAGGCTGCCCTCCGAATCAGCTAAGCTCGCGGCCGCTGGCTTATGACACAGTCCCCGCCTCCTGATCTGTCCGGCACCGAGGTCGCCGGTAAGTATCGTGTCGAGCGTTTGCTCGGGCAGGGCGGTATGGGTTCGGTCTGGGCCGGCCGGCACATCACCTTGGGACAGCTGGTCGCTATCAAGTTTGTTCATCACAAACTGGTTGGGAGCCTCGAAGCGCGTCGACGCTTCGACACTGAGGCCAAGGCGGCGGCGCGCATCAAGAGTCGGCATGCGGTGGTCGTCTACGATCACGGGGTAACCCGCGACGGTCAGCCTTATATCGTGATGGAGCACCTTGAGGGCGAGGCGCTTGAGCACGCCATCCGCCGACGCGGCAAGCTGCCCTTCCCGGAGGTCGTCCAGGTCGTCGTTCAGAGTGCGCGCGCCCTTGCGGCGGCTCACGATGCCCAAATCGTGCATCGCGACCTCAAGCCGGACAACATCTTTCTCGCCACCGACACCGAAGCGGGCAAGTTCGGTTACAGCGTGAAGTTGGTGGATTTTGGCATCGCCAAGCTCGTCCACGACGGAGCTGAGTCGGGCGCCTCGACCACTCAGGCCGGGATGGTGCTTGGAACGCCCCACTACATGAGCCCGGAGGCGCTCACGGCGTCGGCGCCCGTCAGCAAGGCGTCGGACATCTGGTCGCTCGGAGCCTGTGCCTTCGCGGCAGCGTGTGGTCGGGTGCCGTTCGAGGGCGACGCCATTGGCGATGTGGTGCTCAAGGTTTGCGCGGCGCCGCTGCCCGTCCCTTCGAAGATTGAGCCGCACCTGCCCAAGGCGTTCGACGCGTGGTTCGCCAAGTGCTGCTCGCGTGACATTTCTCAGCGTTTTCACACCGCTGCTGAGGCCGCGGATGCGCTGTTGCGCCTGGAAGAATGGAGCCGCGCCGAGCGCGAGCACGTCACCTACACGTTCAGGCCGATGCAACCCAGCTTGACCCTGATGGACCTCGAGCCGGAGTTCAATCCTCCGAGCCGGGGCCGCATGTTGGCCGGGATCTTGGTGGGTGCTTCCCTGATGCTCGGCGCCCTGGGCTTCTACGTGATGAAACGCACCCGCGAGGCCGACGAGTTGGTGCGTGCGAGTTTGGCGAACGCCGTGGCTTCCGTCGAGGCGGAGAACGCGCGCAGGCTTCTGGCGGCGAATAGCGCAGCTCAGGAGGCGCAGGCGCGGGCCGCGGCTGCGAGCGCGTCGGCCGTCCGCTCGGTCATCGCCAAGCCACCTCGCCGGCCCAAACCCGCTCCCAGCCGCGCGGCCGCCCCATGAGGAAGCCCTCCTCCGTCCAGCGGCGCGCGCCTTGGGCGATCGATTCGACCAGGTGATGCCGGCTTGGAGTGGTGATATATCGAGACCATCCCAGAGGTCCGCATGATTGACGATGTTCTGAACGAGCTGAGGTCGGCGAACGAAAAGGCCAAAGAAGCACTGCGGCGCGATCTGTCCAAGCTTCGTACCGGTCGCGCGCACCCCTCGATGCTCGACACGCTTCGCGTGGATTTCTACGGGCAGAGCACGCCCATCGCCCAGATGGCGAGCGTTGGCGTACCCGAACCGCGCATGCTCACTGTCAAGCCCTGGGATAAATCCGTGGTCCAGGCCGTGGAAAGGGCCATCCGCGAAAGCGATCTGGGCCTGAATCCCCAGGTGGATGGGGATCTGATTCGCATCCCCATCCCCGCCCTCAGCGAACAGCGCCGCAAGGATCTGGTCAAGATCGCCAAGAAGAACGGCGAGGAGTGCAAAGTCGCCGTGCGAAAAGCTCGCCACGAGGCTCTCGACATGCTGAACGAGCTCAAGTCGAACGGTGACCTGAGCGAGGACGAGGTCGATCGGGCCAAAAAGAAGGCCGAAGAGGTGGTCTCCGAGGCCACTCAAAGCATCGACGTCATCATCTCCGGCAAGGAGAAAGAAATCCTAGCCATCTAAACGCGAAGCGGGCGACCAAGTGGCCGATTCCGGCCGCTACGGCCTGCTCGTCTTGACAGACTGACCGGCCCATGAAAACTTTAGGGGCTAGTTCCGAGGGAAAATGCGCGCAGTCGCTGCCGGACTCACTGACGTCGGACTCCAAAGGGATCACAACGAAGATAGCTTTGCGGTCCTGCCGGACCACGAGCTGTACATCGTTGCTGATGGCATGGGTGGGCACCGCGCCGGCGATGTCGCCAGCAAGCTGGCCACGGAGGCGATCGTGGAGTTCTTCCGGGCGACTGCCACCGAGGACTTCACCTGGCCCTTCCACTTCGACTCACGCATGTCGGAGGAGGAGAATCGGCTGCTGACGAGCATCAAGATAGCCAACCGCCAGATCGTGGAGCGTAGTTCGCGCTCGCGTGAATGCCACGGTATGGGCACCACGGTCGTTGGCGCCCTGTTTAGCGGCAAGAAGGGCAAGATGTACATCGGCCACGTTGGCGATAGTCGAGCCTACCGAGTCCGGGCCGGAGAGATCCGGCAGATGACCCGTGACCACTCGCTCGTGAACGACTACCTGCTGGCGATGCCGGACCTCACCGAGGAGCAACGCAGCGAGCTGCCGAAGAACGTCATTACGCGCGCTCTGGGTATGCAGGAACACGTGAGCGTGGATCTGCAAGGGGACGACGCGGCTGTGGGTGACTGCTACGTGCTCTGCTCAGATGGCCTGAGCGGGATGCTGGACGACGCGGAGATCCTTGCGCTCGTCTCGGAGTCCGCAAATATTGAGGAAGCGTGCAGGAAGCTCATCGCCGTCGCCAACGAGCACGGTGGAGAGGACAACATCACGGCCGTACTCGTGAAGATTGAGGCCGAGCCGGGCGGCGCGAAGGTGAGCCTATCGGATACTTTGCCCACGCCACTCACGGCGCGGTTGCGCGCTGGGTCACAGGGCAATCCTTCTCAGCCGGACGCACACGCCGACACTCCCCCTGCCGGCGACACCAAACCCAAGGTGTGACGCCCCGCGGCGGCCTTGCTGGCGCCGCCTCGACTCAGAGGCTGGCCTTAGTCCTGCGCGCAGTTCTCGAGCACGAACACGCCGTTGGTGCGACACAAGTCGGAGGGCGGCCGCTCGACTGCGGCACAACTGAAGGTGGCGTAGAGGCTACCAGGCTTGGCCTGGAACTTACCGTCGGCCCCCTTGACGGCATCGACCGTGCAGGCGCCGGCCGCCGACGTGAACTGCGCCCCTTGGACGCCGTCCACGATGGTGACACCGGCGGTGCCCTTGAACTCCGGCGTCATGGTTCCGCCCCATAGCTCCAGCGACCTCGTCCCGGAGCGCAGCACACCCGAGAAAGTGAACGAGGAGCTCCCCTTCATTTTGCAACTCACGGTCGACTCGCTTTCGCCGTCGATGAGCTTGTGCTTGTAGAACGTGGCGCTCAGTTTTTCGGTCACCGATTCGACAGCTGGCGCCTCGTAGGTGTAGGCGGTGCCGGTGGGGCAGCTCTTGTCCGACACGGCTGGCGAGGCCGACAACACGCTCACCGTGAAGGCACCCTGACCGGGCGGGGCCACGGGATCGCTGCAGGAGAGCGCTCCAAGGGCGCAAACGGCCGTGACACACCATCGCGACTGATTCATCGGAGTCTCTCCTCTTGGGTTTCCGCTCGACGCGGGGAATATGGGGTGAGTGACGGGGATCGAACCCGCGACAACCGGAGCCACAATCCAGTGCTCTACCACTGAGCTACACCCACCATGTCTGGTTTCCTGCTGGTACTGGGCGAATCGTCTAAGCACAGTCCTTCCCGAGGGCCCCGGAGGCGGCCACCCTGGAGAACTCCAGGAATGCCAAAACTACCGGGACCAAGGTCAGCGCCATCAAGAGCGGGGGTTGGTAGCACACCAAAAGGATTGTCCCCAAAAGAAAGCGCAGGGACGGCCACGCGGGCTCGGATCGCCCCCCGTTGGAGGCGTCTCGCCTCGTTTCCGGGTCGCTGGACCGGTGCGGGTAGTTCCCGTGAAGACGGAACGCTCGCAAACCTAACCGAGCTTCCAATGGCTCCGTTGGTGCGCGGCGGCCCGCATCAGGGCCTCTTCCTCCAAGGGGAAGAGCCCGCGGGGAGCCGCCCGCCCGACGCAGGTCGGGGCCGCCGGATCCATCAGGGCGCCGGCCACCGCCTGCGTGGACGCCTCCAAGGCTTCGAGATCGTACCCGCCCTCGAGCACGAGGCCGAGTGGGCATTCGGCGTCGAGGGTGGCGACTACCGAGCGGGTCAGGTCGCCGAATCCCTCGGCGGTCAGTCGCATTTGGGCCAGCGGGTCGTGCGCGTGGGCGTCGAATCCACAGCTTACCAGGGCGAAAGTCGGGCGGAACTGCTCGATGATCGGCAGAGCAATACGCCCAAGCGCTGCGGCGTAGACTTCATCGGTGCCCCCCTGGGGCAGCGGGATGTTGACGGTGCAACCAATCCCTTCGCCCTTGCCCTGCTCGTCAGCAGCGCCGGTTCCGGGGTAGTTCGGGAACTGGTGGAGCGAGATGAATAGGACCGCGGGGTCGCCGTCGAACATCTCCTGCGTTCCATTGCCGTGGTGCACGTCCCAGTCGAGCACCAAGACGCGCTCGTGCCCAAGGGAACGGGCGTGCGCGGCGGCCACGGCCACATTGTTGAGGAGGCAGAAGCCCATTGCCCGATCGGGAAGCGCGTGGTGGCCGGGTGGCCTCGGCACGGCGATACCGAAGCGAGCCGCGCCGCTGGCCAAAGCCTCGACGAGTTGCACGGCGCTGCCAGCCGCACGTCGGGCCGCGGCCACTGAGCCCGGGGCTAGAAAGGTGTCCGCGTCCAAGTATCCTGAGCGACCGGCCAATTGACCAAGCTCGTCAAGGTAGGTCTCGCGGTGCACGCGGGCGAGCTGTTCGCGACTCGCGTCGGCGGCGACGACCGGAAGGTAGGCGCTGCAGCTGAGCCCGGACGCGCCGCGTAGTCCGCGGCGAACTGCCAGCAGCCGCTCCCCGCGTTCGGGATGGTCCGGTGGAGCCACGTGCTCTAAGAACACGTCGTCGTCCGCCAACACGACGGGCCGGGCCGGCCCGACGGTGCGGGGCGCGTCGCTGGAGCCGGGCGAGGGAACATCATGGCCCGACGGGGCGGCCGGGATCTGGGACGGCGGCCGGGAGGTGGACCGGGAGGCGGACCGGGAGGCGTGTAGCAGCATCGTTTAGGCTTTTTGTGAAGTCGGTGATAACGTCCTAGGCCACGTTGTCCGCAAGGTTTTGCGGACCGCGCAGGCTACTGCCCGCCCTTGGGGCTACCCGCGCAAGGGGCCACAGAATGCGTTCCAAGATCATCGCCGTCAACGCAGGTATCGTCATTGTCATTGGCGTCCTGACCTACGTGCTGCTCGCAACCTCGCTGCGGGAGGTCGTGGCCAACCGTGGGGAACGCGAGCTGGCCGCGGCGCAGGCCCTCCGGGCGGCGAGCGCCCAGCTCACGCTCGACGCCCTACGGCTAGAACGCTGGCTGGAGCACAATACGGCGACGGAATCCGCCCGCGGTGTGTTCGCCATGGGCACACCTGCCGCCCGCAGTGAAGCGGCGACTGCCGAGGCCAATCGGCTCCGAGACGCTGCCGTGGGCGAGCCTTCCTTCGCCAAAATGGCGCCATCGCTGGTTTTGTTCGTGGACGCTCAAGGCGTTGCGGTGGGGCGAAATGGCTCCGCACTGATGCGCGGCGAGCAGGTCGACAAGGACCACCCGGCGCTAACAACGGCGCTCAAGACGGGACACGCTGGTAGTGCCATCTGGATCAATCGGGAGCGCCAGGAGCAAATGCTCGCGAGCTTCGCGCCGCTGCGCTCGGACGCCGGCGCCGTGGTAGGCGCAGTCGTTTTCGGCACGCCCCTGAGCGACGAGCGACTCAAGCGTACGAGTGACCTCACCAGCGGCCAAACCCTCATGTTCGCCATGCAAGGAGCCCAGACGCTCGACGTCATTGCCGACAGCGCGGCCAGCGGCGACATCATCAAGAACGCCACCGATGCCAGCGTCGTGGCTGCGGCGCGGCAGGCAACAACATCGGGTGGCGTAGCTAGCGCCGGCGCGCCGCTTTCGGACATGCTCTTTGGTGCCGCCCCGGTCGACGGCTATGGCAAGACCGATGCGGTGCTCATCGTCGCGATTCCCTCGTCGCTCGTCGGCAGCGTGAATACCCTGCTCTGGCCAGTGTTCGCGATCGCCGGCTTGGGCTTGCTGCTCATTGTGGTTGGGGGCGTGCTGCTCGGTAACTATATCTCGGCACCTATTTCGGAGCTGGAGGACGGCCTGCTGGCGATCATCAACGGTCAGTCCGATCTGCGGTTCCAGCTCGAGCACCCTGAGCTCGGCGGGTTGGTGTTCCGGATCAATTCCCTGCTCAACGCCATGATGGGTGTCGCGGAAGACACCACCGATGATCAAGGGCGCCCATCGCAAGGCCCAAGCGCCCAAGGGTTTCAGGATCCGGGCTAGACCGTCGGATGATCCGGGCTAGGGACTTGGCGCTGCTGGTGCCAGCCCTCCTGTCGCTCGTGTGAGCGCCACTGGGGCATCCGCTGGGGGCCTCAGGGTAGTTGGTGCCGCCAGAATCTGTCGAAGCTGTTGGTACTTGGCTGCCCTCGCGTTATACGGTGAGCCGCTCGCGCGTCGAGCACCACCACCATGGGTCTTTTCGATATTCTGGGTAAGAAGAAGGCGGCTGGCAGTGCTGGTTCAACCGACCGCGAAGTGCCGCGTCTCGAGCGTGACGTCGGGAGCAAGTTCTCCCAAAACATCGATCGCCAGGAGGCGATCGAAGCGCTGGCTAAGATCGGGTCTAGGGCGAGTGCTGCCGCACTGCTCAGGCGCTTCGATTGGCTCATGGATCCCAGTATCCTGGACCACGAGGAGAAGAACGCCGCGCTTGAAGGGATTGTCGCGGCGGGGGACGCGGCGCTTGAGCCGATTCGCAACTACTGTCGTAAGGCGGAAAGCTTGACCTGGGCCCTCAAGGCACTCGCCAGGATCGTGCCAGCCGACCGTTTGGCAGACGAACTGTTAGGACTCCTCGACCAGTTTGATACGGAGTACGTCCGGAATTCGGAGCCCAAGAGTCAGCTCATCACCGAGCTCGCTCAGCACCCGACCGAGGACGTGCGGATCGCCATCGAGCCGTTCCTGAACGACGCTAGCGAACCCGTCCGCTTTGCCTCCGCTACAGCACTCTTCGCGTTGAACATGCCGGAAAGTGTGGGATCGCTCGTGCTAGCCATCGAGACCGAGGAATCGCTTCGGATCAAGAATCGCATCGCCCAGGGCCTCGTCGAGCGCAAGTGGCAGGTTCCCGACGAGCAGCTCGCCACCTGCAAGGCGGCGCTCCCCGACGATTTCAAGTTCACAGGCGGCCTCATCGAACGCCGCTGAGGCGGCCAGCGCTCGCGTGCGGAACCCACAAAAACGAAGAGGCCAGATTGCTCCGGCCTCTCGCGTCTCAGCCTGAGCTGCAGCGCGGTCTACTCGCTCACCTTGTACTGCGTTGGCAGGTAGATGTTGTAGCTGATCGTCATCATCTGGTTGAACCGGAAACGCTGATCAGCCTCGCTGATCTTGTTGTCGGGGAACTCTTCGTCCTTCCCACCGCCGGCGGTATCGAAGCCGCTGATGTTCCAGGCGAAGGGTAGGCCTCGATACTCGAAGCCGAGTGCGCTCCACTTGTTGATGTAGAACGAGAGCCCGAAGGAGAACGTCGGCGCGATGGCCATACGCTGGGCGGTCTCGAATACGTTCTTGCAGGGATCGCAGTCCTTGCGCTCCGTAAGCCCGATGAAGGCAGG
>JANNWK010000263.1:0-4520 GCA_031408355.1 Myxococcales bacterium | reverse complement strand
GGAAGCCCTAATGACCCTCGCCGAAAAGTGGAAAGCCGAAGGCGAAGCGCGCGGCGAAGCCAAAGGCAGAGCCGAAGGCAAAGCCGAAGGCAAGGCCGACGGCAACGCCGAAGGCCACGCCGAACCCCTGCGCAAGCTGCTGGCGTTGAAGTTTGGGGAGCTGCCGGAGGCCATCGCGCTTCGCCTCGCCGGCGCGCGCGAAGCAGAGCTCGATCGCTGGATCGAGCGCGTGCTGACGGCCGACACGCTCGAAGCGGTCGTGGGCGCGTAGCGTCCCGCTCTGGCGCCGCCCCTCGACGACCGCTCCGCCGCGCGTCATCGCGACCACGCGCCCCACGTCGGCGAACAGGCTGGTGAACGGCACCTGCCAACCCGGCGCCTCGAAGCTCTTGTGCCAGGGTTCGCCCGGCGCGGACTGCTGCCAGATCGCCCCCACGCCGCCGCCCCAAGCTGACGAACGACCGTGTCCGCCTCAGGCCGCGTTCAGCGCCGCCGCCCGATCTGGTACCAAAGCGTGGGGTGGCCTAGGTCAAACCAGAGCTTGCCGTCGACCAGCTCGGTGGCCACCCGCTGGAGACCGTTGCCGCGCGCGTCCAGGGCCCAAACCTCGAGATTTTCCATGTTCCACAGCGAGAGCCCGACGCGACCACGGACGGGTTCCAGCAGCACAGGCGCGCCTCCCAGGTCGTGCAGCGAGCTCCGCGGCGTCCGGCCTGGTCGCAGCTCCGGCTCGTTCCAAGTCTGACCGGTGTTCTCGGCGCGGGCCACGGTCGTGAGCACGAGCCGATTCGAGGTGAAGACCGGTTGGTCGTCCATGGCCACCAGGTTGATGGCGGCAAAATCCCGCCCGCCTGTGGTGTGGATGCCGCGCAGCGCCAGGTGATTCAGCTCAACGTCCTGCTTGGTGAAGCCGACGGCTCCCTCCCAATAGGAGTTTTGATGGTGAGGAAGCCCTTGGTGTTGTTCCAATGAAGCTCACCGTTGCCCGTCATAAAATCGTCGCTTGGCGGTACCAGCGAGGCGGGCACCTGATTGGTGTTGCCAAAGAACGAGCGCACCATCGGCGTCTGGAGGAGCGAAGTGAGTGCGGGCCCATCCGACGTGATGACCTTGTCGCTGCCCACGCGCCAGATCGTGTCCCACTGGTCTTGCTCAGTGTGCACGACCTCCGCCACCACGCTGGCCTCTTTCAGATCGCCGGCCAGATACGGTTTTGCCAGCAGGAACTGCGTGATGAGGTGGGGGCTGTTACCGACTTCGAACATGTCGTTCAAGTCGGAGCCGTCCACGCGAGCGAAGAAGTTGTAGTAGGAGTGCCACAGCACGCCGTCCCCGCCGACGTAGTTGAGGAACGCGTACATCATGCCCGGGGCCTCCATTTGATAGGAGTTGGGGAAGTTGTAATTGAATTCGCTCACGATCGTCGGCAAGCCCTTGACGCGCGCCTGGCTGATCCGCGCGACAAAGTTCTGGCTATCGTGCATGTTCGACACGACGGGGGCGTCGTAGAATCCAAAGTACTTGCCGGGTGTCCGCTCCAAGCTGGACGGATGGTGCCAGTAAATGTTGTTGTCCAGGAAATCGCCCTGGGCCTGGGAAGCGACCGAGGCCACGCCAAACTCTTGGGTGGTCATCGTGACCAGCATGCGCGAGCCCAGCGTGTCGCGGATGTAGCTCCGCAGCTGCTTGAGGTACTTGCCCTCGGTGTCGTAGTAGAAGCGAGCCTCGTCTCGAATACGTGCCGGCGGCGTGCCGCCAAAGTTTGCCTTGGGGGTGCGGGCGATGGACGAGTCCGCCAGGCTTTGCCCGGCCGGCAGCGTCCCCCAAGCGGCTCGAATCGCAGCGTCGGTTCCGTACTTGCCCTTCAGCCAACCGTTGTACAGCCCATCCAGTTGACTCGAGTAGTAGACCGAAAGGCAGTCCGTGCAGCCTGGCTTCGCGAAGGCCTTGTCGGGCATCCAGGCGACCCAACCCAGAAAGATCGCATTTTCGTTGGCCAGAATCGCCAACGGGATGGCCGGGTCTGACTTGTACGCCAACTTGGTATACGGGTTGACGTGATTGAGCAGGTTCTCAATGAACTCGCGCTGTAGCTCGACGATGATCGGGTCGAACAAGCTGCCGACCTTCTGACCCAGCGTGGGCAGGTAGTTGGCAACGCCATCACCCTCTAGGAATGGGCGCGCCGAAAGGAAATCGAGGTGAACGTAGATGCCGCTGAGCTTCAGCTGGTGAATGAACCAGTCCAGCTTGTCCAGCTGCGCGGGGTCGAGCTCGCGCGTGTTCGTGAGCGGCTCCTTAAAGAGCCCGAACGGCGGGATGTAGTCCTGGAACGTGACCCGAACCATGTTGATCCCGAAGCGGGCCATGCGCGCGGCAATCCCAGGAGCCAGCGCCTTGTCGGGGAAATTGGCGCCGGCCGTGAAGGTCACGCCGTTGAAGCGGGCCCGCGTCCCCGGTTGGTCTTCAAAGAAGAAGTGACCGTCCGTGCCCACCTTCAAATAGCCGTGCTTCCCTGCCGGCGCGTCGAGCAGGTGCTTCATGTTGGTGACGTTGGGCGAGTCGTCATCCCAAGGCATGTTGAACGTGAACCAGCAGCGCTGGTCGTTCTCGACAACACCGGCGGTGACCTTGGGCGAGAGAGCCGCGCAATCGGGCGCCGCCACGCCGGGCTCGTTGCCCGTTCCGGGCAGCTGGGCATCGCCGCCGCCAGTGACGCCGTTGCCACCCAAGCCCTGATTCATCCCCGCGCTGCCCGATGAGGCGTTCCCCGCAGCAGCCAAGTCCGTGCCGAGGCCGCCCGAGAACGAGCCGCTGCCACCCTGCACCGTGCCAGCATCGCCCGGCAACGCGCCGTCACTGGCTGCGGTGCCGCCTGCCTGCGGCGTTTCGCCAGACTCCTGACAAGCCAGCAGCCCTACCGCACACAAGACGCGAAGGGCGGGAGCGAAGCCGCGCGCCATGATCACTGAACCTCGATTTCGCGAACGCTGTGCATCCACCACGGGTCGAAGAAGAATTGCTTACAGCGCACTCTCAGGTAGCGATACGAGGCGTTCAGGCCGTCCGCCGTACTGACGAGCCCCGGATCGCTCACCTCGCGAATGTTCACCCAAGCCTGACCGTCGCTCGAGCCCTCGAGCGTGTAGCCCGGGTTGGGATCGGCGTTGTCCTCGTACGTGACCACGACGCGGGTGATGGCCTGGGCCTGGCCGAAATCGACGGCCAAACTGCCG
Source organism: Myxococcales bacterium (assembly GCA_031408355.1). Taxonomy (GTDB): domain Bacteria; phylum Myxococcota_A; class Polyangia; order Polyangiales; family Polyangiaceae; genus PMG-095. Next base: position 1,284 of record JANNWK010000263.1, on the reverse strand, counting down.
ACCGAACTGTCCCACGACTTCGCAGAGCCGGTGACGGTGCCCGGGTCGCCATCGAAGGCTTTGCACGGGTCATTGTTCCAGTCGGCCGTGCACCCCGGCACGTAGCAATGGCCAAGCGCCAAGTTCTGCTGAGCCGCGCCGGCGCTGCCCCCTTCGCCGCTACCGGCACTCGTTCCGCCTTGCGCGCTACCGGCGCTAGCCTCGCCCGTCCCAGCGCTGCCGGCTGCGCCGCCGACTCCCACCGAGCTGGTGCCGGCCAGAGTCTGGCCACCGGTGGTCGCCACCCCAGCCACGGCTTGCCCGCCGCTCGGGGTCGGAGCGTTCTGGGTTCCTGCTTCGGCGAAGCCAGGGTCGGCGGGAGGGTCGCTCACTGCCGACGAGCACGCCAAAGCCAAGCCAAACACCAATAAACCGAGGCGAGATAAGTGAGCCACGGCCGTTGAAGACGCGGCCATGTGGGGGCGCAGCTCACTTTTCCTTGGGCTTGCGGAACGCCGAACGGTCGGGTTCGGCTAGGACGCGCGCGCTGCGCTGCGTAGCTCAATAAATCTTGAGCACGGCACATTTGGCCGCAAACGGCTGAATTTTGATCGCCGACCGGCGCACGCTGTCACCTCCGTCACCACATCCTCAACGCAAGGTCGGTCACAACGCTGACGGCGGGCCAGGCGGTCCACTGGACCATCGGTATCGACGTGGGGGGAAGCCATCCCCTGTCCGCCGGCTATATGACCGAGGCAGCGTCGAGCTTTCTGAACAATCAAGACGGCACCAAGGCCCTGCCGGACGATGGCCTCTTCCCTGCCAGTGCGCGGCATCCCGAGGTCGTGCTGCACTTCTCCAATGACGCCGACCCGTCCAGCCAACAAACGCGGTTCGTCGCTGGCGCGGGTGAACTCAGCTTTCCTGTCCCGGCCGCGACGTACTCGAAACTCTTTCTGTTCGTGACCAGCGCCGAGGGAGCGTCCGCCCTCACGATCCATTTGAACTACGGCGCCACGTCCGACGCCGTAAACCTGCAGGTGCCGGACTACGTGGAGAACGTGGCCGCCGATGACCCCGTGCTCTTCAACTTGGCGACGGATCTCGCCAAGTTGAGGAAGGCCGGTGGCGTACAGGAACACGGCGGGCACAACATCACGGGCCTTGAGCTACATCCGGACACGGGCAAGGTTCTGACCGACCTGAAGATCGAGAAGAGCGCTGGGGGCTACTTGATGTTCTGGGGAGCGACCGGAGTGGCCAGCGGCGACGTCGTCGGCACTCAGGGCGGTGGCGGCGGGC
>JANNWK010000262.1:0-1619 GCA_031408355.1 Myxococcales bacterium | reverse complement strand
TGAGATGGCACGGGCACCGGCTTCGTGCAGATATCGATCACGAGCTCGCCGAACGAATCCCCAATGAAGGGACGGCGACCGGTCAAGCACTCGAAGGCGATGACCGCGATAGCCCACAGATCAGCGCGCGCATCGACCTCTTTGGCCTGCGTCTGCTCCGGGCTCATGTAGTAGGGGGTGCCTATCATCATGCCCGTTTGGGTTCGACTGCCCGCCGACTGCGCGAGCTCGCCGGTCATCAGCTTGGCCACGCCAAAATCGAGCACTTTGGCGAACTCTGGCTCGTCCTGACAGATGAAGATGTTGTCTGGCTTGAGGTCGCGATGCACGATCCCGACCTCGTGAGCCTTGCCCATCGCGCGCAGGACCTGCTGCAGGAAGCGAAAGGTGTCTTCCGGGCTCAGCTTACCCGCGCGCGCTATTCGGTCGTTCAGTGACTCGCCGTGCAGCATTTCCATGGCGATGAAAGCCGTGCCGTCCTCCACGCCATAGTCAAAAATTTGTACGACGTGCGGGCTACGCAGCGCGGCGGCCGACTGCGCCTCGCGCAGGAACCGCGCGAGCATCTGCTCGTTGTTGGCTATCGCCGGGTCGAGCAGCTTGACCGCGACCGGGGACTTCAGCTGAACGTGCTCGGCCTTCCAGACCGACCCCATCCCCCCGCGTCCAAGGATCGCCTCCAGGCGGTAGCGGTTCAAGATCAGGGTGCCGGGGCCCCAGCTGGCGGTCATCGGGAGGTCAACAGCCTTTCAGGTCGCGTCACATTCGGTCGGGCCTGCCGAACCGGAATTAAGCGGAGACTGGAAGGCTACACAGTGGCTTTGACGGTCGCAAGGCCGGCGCGCCTTCAGCGAGACCGACGGGCATGTACGACAGCGTGGGCGCGTGTAGGTGCTAGGGCGTTGGAGGCGCCGGCAAATCGATCTCGAGCGCCGCGCCGCGCCCTCGCGGCAACATGCGGTGCGTGGGGGAGACAGCACCGCGCAAGGTCAACACGAGTCGCACGCCGCCCTTCTTGCCAGGCTCCGGCACAAGCTTGGCGGTCAGCGCGCTCGACTCGAAGTCGCGCATCAAGAACGGATTGCGGTTGTTGCGGAGCGGCACTTTCGCGCCCACCAGTCGGTACTCCACCACCTGGCCGACGCGCGTCACCTCGACCGCAACGGGGTCCGTCAATTCGACGAACACCAGCGAGCGACCATCCGGCAAGGAGCGGAAGCCGCTGAAGATGATCTCGGCGTTGTCTTTGACTGCGCCGGTAGCGAGCTTGACCGCACAGCCTGCGGTCCTCGGATCCGAGCTCTTGACGCCGGGCTCCCTGGGGCAAGCGTCGCGCGCGTCCGGAACGCCGTCACCATCGCCGTCAGGTTCCGCGTTCGGAGCCGGCGTCGCTGCGGGCTTTTCGGCAGCACGAGGCGGCGGGGGTGCAGCGGCGGGTTCCACCGCGGGCTCGGCCGGAAGCTCCGGGCATCCGCTCTGCGCCGGGTCGGGGCGCGAAGGACCCGCTTCGTCGGGGCAGGCGTCATCGTTGTCCCAAACCCCGTCGTTGTCGGCGTCGCTCGGTGGCGGCGGCGCGGCGTCGGTCGCCCGCGCCGGCGTACGAGGCGCGTAGGCCAGGC
>JANNWK010000261.1:0-4295 GCA_031408355.1 Myxococcales bacterium | reverse complement strand
CCACCCGCGTGGTCGCCAAACCTCCTCCAACTGCGGCCACGAAACGGCCTGCGCCAAAGCCGAGCCCGCGCGCGAGCGTGCCGTCGTCGCCACCGTTGGCGACGTCCGCCAGGTCGTAGGTCCACGTCAGTCCGAAATCGCACGAAACGGCCGTTCGCGTGCCGTACCCAACACCCACGAACAGCGGAACCAACCCTACCGGCGGAGCGCCAGCCGTCGCTCCGCCGGCAACGCCAACGTCTCCGCCAACGCCCGAGCTACCCGCAGCTGCCGCCCCCGAGCCTGCTGAGACCGAGGGAGTGGCACCCGCCCCGCCGCTCGCCGTGGAAGCGCCTGCGCCCGCCGTGGCCTCAGCGCCAGCTGAGCTCCGGGCAACGCCGCCTGCGGCGGGTGCACCTGCAACGTCAGAAAAACTGGGCCCGGCCGGAGCCGGCGAGCAGGCTAGGCCCACGAGACACACCGCCAGCGTCGTCCGGCTAAACATGACTTGCGGAATGAGCCACGGGTCAGTGCATCCGGGTCAGAAACACTAAGGGTGACCCATCTGGGCCACCTCACGGTACCCACCCTCGAACGGAGAAGCCCCTGGTGACCCGTTGCGACTCGGCACGCGACACCTGGCCGATCGCGCACGTGACCCGTTTCGGGCAGGCCCTGGTACATCCACGCAGCCCATGCGAAACACGACCCTTAGCGCTCTTGGTTGGTGGTGGGTGTCCTTGCTCGTGTCTGGGTGCACGGGCGCAATCATTGGACAGGACGATACCGCTTCACCAGCCGTTGGGAACGCGCCGGGAACGGACGGTTCAGCTGGTTCTGCCGGCGGCGGCGTCGCCGTAACCGCTACGGACTGCAAGCTGGGCGCGGCGCCCTCGGCTGGGTTAGGCAACTGGCGCCGCCTGACCGCCGAGCAATACCGCAACACCATTGCGGACCTACTTGGACTTTCCGCCGACAGCAGTGCGTTCCTCCAGGACTCGAAGACGGGTCCATTCGACACGAATGCACAGCTGCCGCCACAAAGCGCTGATATCGACAACTACCAGACGGCGGCAGAGAAGGTAGCCAGGCTCGCGCTACAAGACCTTAGCGCGTTGCTGCGTGGCTGCGACCCCGCGACGCAGGGTGAGGACGCCTGCGCCGCAGCCTTCATCGACGACTTCGGGGCGCGAGCCTACCGTCATAACCTGAGTGAAACGCAGCGAGTCGGGCTGCAGCAGGTCTACCTGGTTGGGAAGCAAGACGGCTTCGCCAAAGGGATCGAGTTGGTCGTCGAGGCCGCGCTGCAAACACCTGAGTTTCTCTACCTTGCGGAGTTCGGCACCGGTAGCGGCCCTCTTCGAGAGCTCGATAGCTACGAGCTCTCGACCAGACTGTCTTACCTTTTCTGGAATTCGATGCCCGACGCTGAGCTTTTCGAAAAGGCCAAAAGCGGCGTGCTCAAGACAAACAGCGAGCTAGCCGCACAGGCCGAGCGTCTGATGCAGGGCGACCGGTTTCTCGCGAGCGCTAGCTCTTTCCACAATCAGCTCTTCCGAGTTGAGCGCTTGACCCTACCCGGTGTCGTTACCAAGGACGCCAAGCTGGGCCACGAGTTCAGCGACGCGCTGAAGACCGCCATGTCGACCGAGCTCGAGAGCTTTGTAAGCTACGTCTTCGCGTCTGGCGGGAGCAGTGTCCGTTCACTGTTGACCGCGAAGGTGGCGTTCCCGACGGGTCCACTGCTCCCGGTGTATGGGCTGGCTGCCCCTCCGGCGGCGGGGCAGCTCGACGTAGTGGATGGGTCGCGCAGCGGCATACTCACCCTGCCAGGTGTGATGACCGCTGTGCCCGCACTGCCAACGCGTCACCAGGCAACCATGCGGGGCAACATGATTCGGCAAGAGGTGTTGTGCACTGTCGTGCCGCCACCTGACGTCGCCGTCAACTTCATGCTTCCACCCAACGCTGACGAGCTCAGCAACCAAGAACTGCTGCGTGTTCACAAAGACAATCCGAGCTGCTCCGGCTGCCACGAGCTGATGGACCCCATCGGCTTCGGCTTCGAACGCTACAACGGCGTCGGGCAATACATAGCCGCGACCGCTGCTGGCGAGCCGGTTGACGCCACCGGCTACGTTCAGGACCTAGATGGCGCCCGGGTCGACTTCGAGAACGCGGTGGAGCTCACGGAGCGACTCGCCGCAAGTCCCCAGGTTCGCTCATGCATGGCGCGTCAATGGTTCCGCTTCTCGATGGCGCGCGAGCCCAACAGCGGAGACGAATGCTCACTCGCCGCTGTGGACAAGGTGCTGGCCGCTGGGGATGGCGACGTTCGCACGGCGCTACTGGCTCTCGTTTCGAGCGACGCCTTCCGCAATCGAAAGGAACACTAAAGTGATCCAGGTTTCTCGACGATCGATGCTGCGCCTTGCCGGCGGAGCCATGGGTGCTGGCCTCTTCCGATTCGTACCTGTGGGGGCGCGCGCCCAAAGCGCTGCCATGCCGAAACGCCTACTGGTGGTGTTCAGCCCCATGGGCTACCTCGAGTCGAGCTTCTTTCCGACAGGTTCCACGACGGACTTTCAGCTCGGTGAGACCATGACGGCCCTGGAGGCTCACAAGAGCCAGCTCATCTACCTGGACGGAATGGTCCTGCACGGGGCGGTCTGGACCTTCCCGGACGACGACAACGAGCATGGGTCGGGCATGGCCATGTGCTTCACGGGAAGCAAGAAGGAGGGCTACGCCACCGGTCCATCCTTCGAGCAGGTCATTGCCGACAAGCTCTACGCAGACAGCCCCACGCCCTTCCGCTCGATCGCCCTCGGCGTCAACGCGCCCGACCCAAGTGGTCGAACGAGTTGCTTCCTGACCGGTCCGCAACAACCGGTGAACGCCCAGAACAGCCCCGTCGCGGCCTTCGATGCCCTGTTTAAGGACTTGCCGACTGGCGGCGAGCAAGACGACCAGGCGCTATTGCGGCTGCGAGCCCGCAAGCAAAGCGTGATCGATCTGGTTCGAAGCGAACTCAACGACGTGTGCGGGCGCATTGGAGCGCAAGAAACGGTCAAGTGCGAAGCCCACCTGGCGGCCCTACGCCAACTGGAAACGCGCATATCAAGTGGTGGCAGCGTCACGGCCTGCACCAAGCCCACGGCTCCGGCGAGCGGTGACGAGCTGGCTCAGAGAATCGAGAGTCAGATGGACATCATCACTTCGGCCTTCAGCTGCGATCTGACCCGAGTCGCGACGCTGCAGCTCGGCTTCTGCGACGGCGGTCTCGACATGATTCCTGGCCTCAACCACCACGACATCACGCACGCGAGCGGCGACACCAACCTGGCGGCGGACGTCGTCGCGAACCACAAGCGAATCGACCGCTGGTTCGCGGATCGCTGGGCCCACCTGCTCTCCAAACTGAATGCCGTGCAAGAGGCCAACGGCTCACTCCTCGACAACACGCTGGTTGTCTTTGGTTCCGACACCACGACAGGCACGAGCCGCGACGTCGGAGCGCACTCACACCGGCGCTTCCCCTACTGGCTAGCGGGCGGCAAGAACTTCGCATTCCCCACGGGACGCCTGCTGAAGTACGGCGACGGGGGCAACGAGAACAACCGCTTGTTCGTCTCCATCCTCGACAAATTCGGCATTCAGCAAGACAGCTTCGGCAACATGGATCCCGGCTCGGGTCCCTTGTCGATGCTCTAGCAGCGTGGGCCCCCGCCAGCGAAGCCCCACACTCACTTGGGGAGCAAAGCGTTACGGGCTATCGACGCAGACAAGGAATGCGCTTGCCTCGAACGTCCCGAGGGTTCGAAACGTTCGCTCGGAACCAGCTACTGGTCAGCACAGTCCTGGCGTCTGCATGCGGCGCCGATGAGGACGCATGCGGCACGGACGTGGCGACCCTATCGCAGCCTCTTGCCAGTACCTGTCTCCGTGAAGAGCTGTCGACGAACTCGGGCGGAATTCCGTTTTGTCAGGTTTACGTTGCCGCTGCGGCGGGTGCGGCGTTCTGCGCTTGCGCGGAGCAGGGCTATCGATCGACCACCCTCACCTACGCGGGTCTGACACGGGAGTCGTATCTGCCCCTCGATCGGTGCGCCGAGCCACCGGAGCAGCCGTGTCTGTGTGAGCTCGTCCCCCTCCAGGGCGATCCGCTCGACGACTGCCTCACCATGACCGAGGTAGAATGGCAACGTCAGGCGGATCCAACCTACGGTGCCACCAAGCCGACAAGACGCGGGCGGCGATGAGAAGCCGCCGCTGAGCTACGCGTTTCAGCCACGACAACCTCAGCCCGCAAAGCG
>JANNWK010000260.1:0-4511 GCA_031408355.1 Myxococcales bacterium | reverse complement strand
GGCGCTGGCCCAGCCTTTGCCAGAAACGGCGGTCAAGCCGCCGTCGCCGTTCAGCGTCGCGCTCGACAGAGACGACCAGGCAGTCAGCTGTCCGGACCTTAGCTGGCTCAGGGCGCGCATCGCGAGCCATGTCGGCGCGGCCGGACATGCAGGGCATTTCAAGGTCCTGCTCACGAGGCAGCGCAACGCTTGGCACGCCCGAATTCAGCGCTGGGAGCACAGCCGCAGCTCACCTGTCGCCGAGCGCGTGCTGCAAGATCGAAGCGCGGCCTGCGAACCTCTAGCGGAGGCCGTCGCTATCACGCTTGCTATCATCGCCGACGACTTCGCCGAGCGAGCGAGCGCGCAAGCGCGTCAGTCGCCCCCAGCGCTCCCCCGCAGCTCCGCCCAGCAGCGGCCCGCCGCCTCACCCCAGAAAAGTCGCGCCAGGGTCTGGGTTGGCGCGGGCGGCGGAGCTGCCATGTCGTGGATCTCCCCGGTCGCACCGGTACTTGGCTTTGGCATCGGCCTCGATTCCGCGAGCCTGCGCCAGGGGCTCCGGCTCATGCTGACCACCGAGCAGAACTTCGAGCTCTTCCCCGGACGCGTCGTCGTCCAAGCGTGGTTGGCGACGGCGCTAAGCTGTCTGCGGGTCGCCCAGCAAAGCCTCGGTGTGGGGTTGTGCGCGGCCGTCGACGCCGCCCTGTTACGAGCCAGCGCGGAGGGATTTGACGAAGGAAGACCCAGCACGCGAAGCTACCTGGCGGCTGGTTTGGAGGTGCAGCCCAGCTGGCTAATTCTGGAGCGCTACCGGATTTCTGCGGCGCTGGCGGCGCTCGTCCCGCTCGGCCGGGAGAGCTTCTCCGTGACGGGCAAGGGCGTCGCCTACCTCCCTCCTCAGTTGAACTGGCGGGTGCTGGTATTTTCCGAGATTGGTGCATTTTGATGGCGAAGGTGATCGCCGGAGCCGAGTCGGTCCACTCATCAGCACCAGCCCCGAGCGCCGCTGGCAGCGAGCCGTTGGATGATTTTCGGAACCTCTACCTTCAACACTATTCGGCCGTTTGGCGCTTCCTGCTCCACCTGGGAGTCCGCAGAAGCGACGCGGCCGACGTGACCCACAACGTGTTCCTCATCGCCTATCGAAAGCTACCGAGCTTTGAGCACCGCTCGTCCGTTCGCACCTGGCTGTGCGGCATCGCGCTGCGGGTGGGGCGCGATTTCCAAAAATCCGCCCGCGTCAGGCTCGAGGTTTCCGCCACCGATCTCGCGCTGGCCGAGGTCGGCTCGGAGGACGGCGTCGAGGCGAGGCGCCACGACGGCCAGCTCGCACTCGCCGAGCGCTTGCTCGACACCTTGCCCGCCGAGCAACGTGAGGTGTTCGTGCTTCACGAGCTGGAACAAATGACGGGGTCCGAGATCGCGACCCTGATGGGCACGTCGACCGGAACCGTCCGCTCGCGGCTGCGGCGAGCCCGAGAATCCTTTCAGAAGCAGCTTGCCGCGCTAAAGCAACAGGGAGTGCTCGATGTCTGACCGCCCGTGGCTTGAAGCCAGCGATCCCTCGCTTCAGCTCGAACGCGAGCTGCTCAAGCGACTGAACGAAGCCGAGCCTCCCGCCGGCAGCGCCGAGCAGGGTTGGAACACGCTGGCTAGCGCGATCTCAGGACTCCCAGCGCTTGACCCGGCGGCATCCGGTGGAGCCGAGCCCCTTCACGTCGCGACCCAAGCGGCCAGCGGGGCCGCCGGCTTGGGCCTGGCCGCCAAGCTGGCGCTGGGCGTCGCTGTCAGCGGTGGCGTACTGTGGATGGGAGCCCAACTGCTGACCTCGAGCAGCGAAAGTTCGAGGTCGACCGACACCCAGCCGGCTCTCCAGCGGCAGGGCGCTTCGGGCCTGAGCGTCCCCGCTGAAGCGCCGCTTGCGTCCACTGGGCCAAGTACGGTGGGCAGCGCCGAAAGCGGGCTCGGTGAGCCGGTCCCCGGCCTCAAGTCACCGGTGGCCGCAGCCAGACCCGCCAGCTCAGTGACCACCCTTGCCGAGGAGGGGCGCCTGCTCGCCAAAGCGCACCAGCTGGTCCAAGCGGGCCAAGGGCGGGAAGCTCTGGAGCTCCTGCGGCTATCACAGTCGCGCTATCCGCGGTCCGGGCTAGCGCAGGAGCGCGAAGTCCTCAGCATCGAAGCGTTGAACACCACGGGCGCCGCGGACGCCGCAAGGCTACGGGCTCAACGCTTCCTCAAGCGCCACCCAAGCAGTCCGCATGCCGGCCGGCTGGAGCGCTTCGTGAAGTGAAGGCGCTCGCTCCTTCCTGCCTGCTGCTCGCGGTGGCGTGCGGCTATCACGATACGGCCGTCGCGACCTACCATGCCCCGCTGCCGAACAACGCGAGTGCCGGCAGCGCTGGCAGCGCTGGCAGCGCTGGCGCGAGCGCGGCCGGAAACGCGCTCTGTCTCGACACCTACACGACCGTCGCAGGCGGGCTTTCCTCCCGCTACAAGGAGGTCGCGGTCGGTCAAGCCTGGGTCGAGGCAGAGCGTGACTGCGAGTCCGAGGGAGCACACCTCATCGTCATCAACGATCCGGAAGAGAATCAGTGGATGGCTGAGGTGGCGGCGAAGGCCATAACCAACAACAAATCGACCCACCAACTGGCGTGGCTGGGTTTCGGGGACCCCGCGACGGAAGGCGAGTTCCGCTGGGTCACCGGCTCGGCGCTCGAGGCCCCGCGCTGGGCCGACACAGAGCCCAACAGCCTGTACGAAAACGAGGACTGCGGCGAGATCCGCGCCTCCGGCTTATGGAACGACGATCGCTGCGACGCCAAGCTGGTCTACGTTTGCGAGTGCGACGGCATGCCGAGCGCCGCCGAGTGGTGCGATACGAACACCGCCACAAGTTGCGGCGATTGCAGCTCGGCCTGCCCTGCTGGGCAAACCTGCGCCGACCAGAAGTGTCGGTAAGAGAGCGCGACCGTGACGCCCGTGGGCTTAGACCGCCCGACCCAGCCCCAGGCGCACCGCCTCGAGCAGGCTCGGATGCCGAAACACGTGGCCCCGCTTGAGCAGCACCCCCGGCACCGCGTATTGCCCGGTTAAAATCGGCTGCGCCCCCTCGCCGAAGAGCGCTTTAAGGCCCAAGGCAGGAGCCGTGAGCCAACTGGGCCGCCCGAGCGCCTTGGCGATGGCGGCTGACACCTCCTCATTGCTGGCTGGCTCTGGCGAGGTGGCGTTGAGCTTGCCGGAAAGCGCATCGTCATCGATGCACGCCTCCAGGATCGCGACGGCGTCGTCCAGGTGGATCCAGGAGACGCCTTGCTGTCCGCTGCCGATTTTGCCGCCGACGAAGAGCTTGAACGGCCGTGCCATCACTTCAAGTGGACCGCCACCGGGACCGAAGACGATGCCCATGCGCGGGTTGACCACGCGCACGCCGAGCTCACGAACGGCTTCCGAAGCCGCCTCCCATTCCACGCACAAGAGCCCCAGGAAATCGCTCCCGGCAGGGCAGCTTTCGTCGATGCGCTCGGAAGCGGGGTGGTCGCCGTAGTAGCCGACGCCGGAAACACTGACCAGCACCTTGGGCGGGCGAGCCGCCGCCAGGATGGCGCTGGTCACCTGCTGGGTGGGAATGATGCGGCTCTCGCGGATCCGCCGCTTGTTGGCTGCTGTGTAGCGAACCCCCACGGCGCGCTCGCCAGCGAGGTGCACCACGGCATCAGCCCCCTCCAGCGCCTTCGCCCAGTCGCCCAGCTGATACGGATCCCAGCTCACGCGCGCGGGATTGCCAGCCTGGGGCGCGCCGCGCGTGAGAACGGTGACGCTGTCGCCGCGCTCGACGAGGCGCCTGACCAGAGCACTCCCGATGTAACCGGTGCCGCCAGTGACCACGACGCGTTTCATTCGCTTGGGTGTAGGGCAGCCGCCGGCGCTTGACAAGCTGGGCGGGCGAAGCGCCGCGAGGAGTGAGGCGCGCCGAGCCCCGCAGTTGAAGTTGTGGTTCGATGGGACTGCCTTTGCCGCGGTACGAGGAGAGCAGGGTTGGCACCTCGTAGTAGAAGCCGCCGCCCCGAAACACCCGAGCATTCTCGGGTCATTCCCAGCGCTGCCGGTGGCATCCTCCCAGCGCTGCCGGTGGCATCCAACAGCGAGGCACGACAAGTCCGGGCAGCGAAGCGCGCCGAGGTGATGGCCCTCGCAAGACTCAGCTGGGCCGGCCCGAAGTGGACTTCACGCCGGTCAGGGATGCCGCCGCCATGTCGCTGCCAACGCGACTCACCGTTGAGAGCTTCAGCCTCGCGCGTGTGGAGCCGGACGCGTATTCACGCCAAAGCGTTCCGGTGCGCTTCGTGCCGCGAACCCACGCATGCTCGAACTCTCCGACGACTTTCGCGACATCCTGGTCGCGCTTCGCCGACGGCATCACCTTTGCTGAGGCCATCGCGGATGTGAAAGCTTCGACCTCGACGGCTACGCGATACCCGTGATCGGGCGCGCTGCGCTGCTCTAGAACAAGCGCGCCACCGGGCGACCTCAAA
>JANNWK010000259.1:0-12881 GCA_031408355.1 Myxococcales bacterium | reverse complement strand
CGACCTCAAGCTCATCATCGTTCTTACCAACAACTGGCGAGACTTCGGCGGGATGGATCAGTATTTGATGTGGTACGGCCGCCGCAAGCACCACGAGTTTTACACCGCCCCAGAAATCAAGCAGGCCTACCGGGACTGGGTGGAGCACGTGGTCAGCCGGGTCAATTCGGTCAACGGCCGCGCCTACCGCGACGATCCCACGGTGTTCGCGTGGGAGCTGGCGAACGAACCGCGCACCCGGGCGGGGCAAGCGTTCGACAGCAACACCGGCTGGGACAAGCGCACCATCACGAATTGGGCGCGCGAAATGTCCGACTACATCAAGTCGCTCGACTCGAATCATCTGGTGTCGGTGGGGGACGAAGGCTTCCTGGACGGTGGCGGCGACCACTTTGCCTACCAGGCCCACGACGGCGTCGACCACGCGGCGCTCACCGGCCTACCTTCCATTGATTTCGGCACGTTCCACCTCTACCCCGAGGCTTGGGGCACGCCCGAAGGCTTCGGCGAGCAGTGGATCGTGGACCACCTGAAGGTCGCGCGCGCGCTCGGCAAGCCGACTATCCTCGAGGAGTACGGAGTCAAGGTCGGGCGCGACCAGGGCAAGCTGGGGAGCGTCAACAAGGGCTGGGCAGAGCGCCGCGACGCCTACCAGCGCTGGAACGACGTCACGCTGCGGCATGGCGGCAACGCCGCGCTGTCTTGGATGCTCGCCGGCATCGACGAAGGCAGCCGCTACCCCGACTACGACCAGTTCGCTTTCTACCGAGACGACGAAACCGGGCGGCTCATCGGCGACTACGCCCAGCGCTTCCTTAGCGCGCCGGCCTGTCAGGTCGCGGACGCGAGCCCGAACCCCGCGCCCTCGCCGTTTGTGCGGGTGCGTCGCCCGCCTGCGCGGATTGCGCTGGGCTTTGTCGGAAGTACAATTTCAACGCTGTAGCGGAGCGCACGAGGCGGAGGCCGGCGTGCGCGTTCGTACTGTCTCGGTACACTGTACGTACCATGCAAAATAAGCTGACTAGAACGGGGAATAGTCTGGCTTTGGTGCTGGATAGGCCGCTGCTAGACGCTACCGGCATTGACGACGAAACGTTGCTCGAGGTTTCGACCGACGGAGACGCGATCGTTATCTCACCGATCCGTTCCAAGCGCCGTACCGCCAAGCTGAAGGTCGTCCTCGATGGAATCCATCGCGAGCACGCTCCCGAAGCCATCCGTCGAGCGTGCTCGCCAAGCATTGGCGACCCACTTCGGCGGATCGTAGCTGCTCTTCCCGACCTCACTACAACCCAGCAACCCCAGCCAGGCCGTAGACCTCACTCACGTCGAGCAGGCAGCTAATCGAGTGTAGCTCGACGGTGTCGCCGGGGCCGTACTCGGCGTAGGTCCACGCCTCGGAGCTACTGGCTCTGCTCCAGAGCTCGATCCTGCGCGTCTCCTGCGAAAGCAACACGTACTCGCGGAGCGCGTCGATGAGTTGGTAGTGCTCACGCTTTTCTCCGCGATCGTAGTTTTCGGTGCTTGGAGAAAGCACTTCGAAGATAGCCCTAGGATTTACCACGTGGGTGGGCGAGCTGGGATCGCGAAGGACAGGGTCACAAACGACCGATGCGTCCGCATAGGTCGCAAGCCCCGTCGACTCCACGCGGATGCGCAGATCCGCTGAGTAGGTTCGACAAGGCTGTCCGCGCAACTGCCCACCGAGTAACGCCAGGATGGCGCCGGCAAGCGCCGCGTGCTCGGGAGTGCCTCCGGCCATCGCTACGATCTCACCGTCGATGAACTCGTGCCGAACGACACTGACCTCTTCGACATCGAGGTAGTCGCGAAGGGTATAGCTGTGGCGCGGAGCAGCTTGTGTCATGATCGTCGAGGTGACGATCACGATAGCACGCGCGCATCCCCCATGAAGCTCACCCGTCGCACGCTCCTCACCCTGCCGCTCCCGAGCCTGGCCTTCGGCGCGGAGCTGCCGCTCATCTCCCTTCAGCCGCTCGGCAGCGCGCTGCCCCAAGCCGAGCTTCAGCTCGTGAGCGCCGCCATTCAGGCCTTCTACGCGGTGCGGTTGCAGGTGCTTCCGCCTATCCTGCTGCCCCGGAGCGCGTTCTACGCGCCGCGGCAGCGCTACCGGGCGGAGAAGCTGCTGGAGTTTCTGGTCGAGCGGGCAGACCCCGAAGCCCGCGTGAGCTTGGGCCTTTTGGCCGGGGACATCTCGACGACCAAGGGCCCGATCTTTGATTGGGGGATCCTGGGACTGGCCACTTTGGACGGGCGCTCCGCGGTGCTCTCGTCGTTTCGCTGCAAGCGTCAGGCGAAGAGCCCGCAGCATGCTCGGGTCCGCTTTGCCAAGACGGCAGTGCACGAGCTGGGTCACTCGTTCGGTCTCGAACATTGCCCGATTGAGGGCTGCTTGATGCACGACGGCGAAGGCAGTGTCCTGACGACCGACACCGAGCACGACCTCTGCCCGGCCACGCGCCAGAGGCTGATGGACGCAGGCGCACTGCGTGCCGACGCGAAGTCGCCGTTCGTTCCCTAGCAAAGCGGCGAACCCGAGGAGTTTTTGTTCACTGAAGGAGTGGCGAGCGGCACTTCTTCACATGCGCCTTGCTCCCCTCGCGCTGCTCGCGGCTCTGGTCACCTTACCGGCAGTCGCCCACGCGCAGGTCAAACAGACGGTCGAACAAGAGGGCGCGCTGCGCTACCTGCGCTATCTGCCCAAGGGTCATGAGTCGAAGTACCGCTGGCCGGTGCTGGTGTTCTTGCATGGGGGCGGGGAGATCGGCAGCGACATCACGAAGCTTCTGGGTCATTCGCTGCCGGCGCTGGTCGAGCAGGAGAGCTGGGACTGGCCGTTCATCGTGGTCTCGCCGCAGCTCGACAGCGGGAAGTGGTTCGAACGCGCCACGGACATCGGCGTTCTGCTGGATCGCCTCGAAGCCGACTACGGCGGCGACTCGAATCGGCTGTACCTGACCGGGCTGAGCTGGGGCGGCATTGGTACCTTCGACGTGGGGACGCTGCTTTCGGAGCGCTGGGCGGCGCTGATGCCGCTCTGCTCCAACTCCGCGAACGGTGCTCCCTGGGACGAGCGCCAAAAGATCGCGGACAAGCCGATGTTCGTCGTTCATGGGACGGCCGACGCCGGGGTGCCCTTCCAGGGCGACGTGGATCGGGTAGCCCAGTTGACGGCGCTGGGCGCGAGCTTCTTCGAATTCGAGTACGCGCTTTCGGACACCGACAACGACGCCATTACGCGCGATGTACTGGCCCATGATCAGGTATTCGGCCGCTTCATCGGCTATGACCACGGCGTCTGGAATCCCGTCTACGGTAGGGTGGGTGGCCCTAAGAAGACGGTCCAGTACGAGTGGCTCTTGGCGCACTCGCTCAATGGCTCTCCCTTCGTCGATCCCAAGCTGGCACCACCGATCGACCCGAACGTTGGCGGCTCCGGCGGCTCCGGCGGCTCCGGCGCCGGTAGCGGCGGCGCGCTAGCTGTGGGCGGCAGCTCGATAACGGAGTCGGGCGGCACTGGCTCCTCCGGTGCCCCCGCGCTGGCGCCCCAAATGCCAAGCCCCATGGAGCCCCTGCCAACAACGAATGCGCAGGCCGAAAGTAGCGATTCCGACGCCAGCTGCCAGCTTTCGCATCAGCCACGACCTGGCCACGCCTGGCCGTTCGCGCTCTTGGGTCTCTTGCTCTTGGGCCGTCGCCGCACCGCAAGCTGAGCGGGCAAGCAACGCCTACCCGCCCCCGCACACGCCGTTCAGCTCGAACGCGCCGATGTCGGGACTCCCGACGCGCCCTGCGCCGCGCGCGTCTTTGGCGGGGGCCAGGCTGGTACCAGCGTCCACGGCGGGGCTTTCTGGGGTGAGGGCGTGCAGCAGGACGCCGTTGTGCTCGGCGGGGGCGAGCAAGAGCGGATCGGAAAACAGCCCCTCGGCGAAGACTCGACCGCGCTCGGGCTCGGTCAGAGAAAATTCGAGATTGCCGCCGCCGTCCTTGGGCCGGTAGCCGACGTGCCTTTGGGTGATGTCGTCACCCGCTTCGTTGCGATCGAAGATGCTGTTCGAGACCGTGATGTCGAGCTTCTCGTCGCCGAACCAAAAAGCTCCGCAGGCGCGCCCTGCTTTGTTGCCGGCAAAGACCGAGCCCCTGATGTTCACGATTCCGTGCCCGTTGTAGGTGAAACCCCCGCCTTGATCGCCCGTGACCTGGTTGCCGCTGAAGGTGGTGTTCTCAAGGTCGACCGGTCCATCGCCATCGATCCAGAGGGCTCCGCCCTGCTGCTCCGAACGATTGCCGACGAAGCTACTGTTGTGAATTACCAAACGATCGAGGGCATGGATCCGGGCCGCGCCCCCCTTCGAGTCACCCTTGTCGTCGGCGCAAACGCTGTCTTTGACAAGCGTGCTGGTGATGGAAATCACGTCGCGCGGGTAGCCCCACAGCAGGACCGCGCCACCCGCTCCCAGGCCGCGACTGCCTTCGATGCGCAAGCGCCGCAGGGTCATTTCACCGGCGACGCCGTTCCGCGGGTCGTTGTCCGGGCCCACCGGGTTACCGCCGTCGCTGAAGATCGCCCCGCTGCCGCCAACCGCGACGTTGTCGATGAAAACGGAGTCTTCAATCGTGACAGGCTGCAAGATGTTGTACACGGCGCCGCAAATGTGGCCGCGATTGCGCTCAAAGCGCGAGCGCCGCACGACGAGACTTGCGCTCTGACTCGTGGAGATGGCGCCGCCGCTGAAGCCGCGATCCTCCTCGCCACCGCCGCTGCCATCGTTGTCCAGGAACGTAGAGTTTTCTACGACGCCGTGGATGCGCCAACCGAACCGGACCGCGCCGCCACGGCCGCCCGCATTGTGCTCGAAGGCGCAGCCAAGGATGCGGGCCGAGCCGAAAGCCGTCTCCTCAACGACTTGCTCGACGTGCAGGGCCCCGCCGGGTCCGGACGTCTTGCCGTTGATGAAGCGCAGTCCCACGAGCGTGGTCTCTCGACCACGACCGATCGACATGACACGCGTCTTGCCCTGGCCATCCAAGGTGATGCCAGGGGCTGAAGTTCCGTCCAGCACTATCGAGCTTGGCACGACCAGCTCTTCCTCAAGCTTGATGACGGCCCCCGCAAGTGCCGGGTCGAAGGCGACGACGTCCCCGTCCTTCGACGCCATGAGCGCCTCCCGGAGCGAGCCCGCACCGTTGCTCTCAGCGCTGGAGACCACCGTCGAGGGCACGGGTGGCACCCACGCAAAGCCCTTGAGCGGATCCGCATCTCGGGCCGGCGGCGCCTCGCAACCATCACTGCGCGGTTCGATGGGGCCACAGCCTGGGGCTCGAGGATCCCTGCAAGCATCGAGGGATGCGTGCCCCCCGCTCGCTGAGGCCGAGCCTGGTCCGCCTGCGCTGTCGCTCGGCGAGTTGCCGCAGCCCGCCAACGCGAGCGAAAACGTCAGGACACGAGCGAGCGCGGCGTTTGTCCGTCCCGGGGGCAATCTGTTCTGCTGCATGACTTGGAACCCTCAACGCTCCGTGCCACGATGCTCGGGCCAATGGTAGCGCGGTCAAGCCCCTCCCGTTCAAACACCTTGAACTGGCTACGGAAACTCCGCATGGTTCGCACAAGACGCTAAGCTCTTGGCGCCTTAGCTGACGCTTGCCTCCCCTTTCGCGAAGCCAACTACTCGAGCCGTGCTGGCAAGGCATGCGCTTTAACTTGCGACCAGCGCTGGTGCTGCAGGTGTTCGCGCTAGCCATCGTCTGCGGCTACTTCTGGTCGCCCCCGGTCCGCGCCGCGCTCGACGTGGTGGGCGCGCTGAAGCTCCGCTACGGCTACGGCTACTCCGCGCTCGCCACGTGCGTGTTTGGTGGCCTCATCCCCTACGTGGTGCTGTCCTTGGCAGGCCGGATCCCGCGGCGGCGTCGGTTTGCCGAGCTCGCCTTCTATTTACTGCTCTGGCTTTGGAAAGGCGTGGAGGTGGACGCGCTCTACCGCGCGCAGGGCGTATGGTTCGGTGAAGCTTCGAGCGCTGGCACGATCGCGATTAAGACCATCGTCGATCAGTTTGGCTACGCTCCGCTCTGGGCGGCTCCCAGCCAAGTACTGCTCTTCACCTGGAAGGACGCGGGCTTCACTGGCACAGGCATGCGCGCGGCATTTCAGCGTCAGTCGTTCGCTCAGCGCGTGCTGGTCGTGGTTTTTTCCACCTGGGTAGTCTGGATACCGGCCGTCGCCATCGTGTATTCCCTACCTTCCGCGCTCCAGCTGCCCTTGTTCAACCTCGTACTGTGTTTCTGGTGCCTGCTGATGAGCTTCATCAGCCGCGAAGCCTGACCGCGCCGGACGCCGGACGTCCTGCTCAGGGCTCGGAGTGACCATCGACAAGGCGCTCCAGCACTTCCAGCGCACCGTTGATCTTCCGAAGGAAGGAACTCGCGTGCGGGACCAGCGTGAAACATGGATGCTGACTCCAAAGCGCACGCAGCCTGGCGTCGAGCTCTACGGCCTGTGTCAGCGACTCGCAGCGCACCGGATTTCCTCCCTCGATCGAGAGCCCGGCCACCGCGGCGGTCTCGAAGAACACCACGGCGTCGTAGCGAGAAAGCTCGGCATCCAGCGACGTGCCCAGCGCGTGGAAGAATGAGTCTTCGCCATCGTTCCAATACGCGGCCCCATCCACGGTCCCACGATCGCAGAGCAGCACTCGCTCCGGATAGAGGGCGGACTGTACGTTCTCGAGATTGCGCTGCACGTGATAGATGGCCGACTGAGCAGCGCGGTTCGCGTCCCACTGCTGGGAGCGCGGAAAACCTCCCGCAAACAGAATGGTGGCTGCCTCCGGCACGATCACCACCCGCTTGCCCAACTCGCGGCGCAAGAGATCAGCGGCCGTTGTCTTGCCCCCGCCGGGGCCACCCGTGAGCACGATGCGCCGCCGCGTTTGCACCGGCGTTTGTTCGGTTTCAGGCAACTTTCTTGGTCCCTTGCAACCGCTGAAGGAGCAAGGAGCGTGCCCCTAGGGCACAGCCCCAGGCTAAGCCTAGACAGCGCTCTCTCCGCACGGAGTCGGCTTCTGGAGACGCAATGTATGCGCTCCGGACGCAGATCTTGCGGCGCGAGCAAACAGGCTACCAGCGCGCCCGGCGTTAGCGCGCGCATGACGCAGCAGCCACGTGGCGCGCTTCCTGCAACCCCTGCCGTCATGACGCTCACATCGGCCACCACACAGGTTCCTGTGCTGATCGTCGGTGCCGGTCCGGTCGGACTGGTCGCAGCGATTCGCTTGCGGGAGCAAGGCAAGGAAGTTCGGATCATCGACGACCAGACCGCGAGCAACAAGCGCACTTACCCGGCCATCTTGCACCCTCGCACGCTGCACATCTTGGATTCCCTTGGCGTCAGGGCTCCGCTCGAATGGCGCGGTCGCGTCATCAAGCACCTGGCAGTCTACACCGAGAATCTCCGGCGCGTCGTGCTGGATATCCCCTCTGCCGAAGAAGTAGCGGGCGGCGCCATGACATTGCCTCAAGACGTACTGCGGCAGGCGTTGACGAGCAGGCTTTTAAGCCTGGGAACCGACGTTGAGTGGGCAACGCGTCTCGTTGCCCTCGAACAAGACGAGGAGCGAGCCACCGTCAACCTAGTGCGGCGTGAGCGGGCGCCCGTGAGCGGCCCCGAGCTCAAACCGGAATGGCTTGACGTTGCCGCCGAGAGCGTCAGCGCCGATTTCGTGATCGGCGCGGATGGCCGGGATTCCACGGTTCGACAAGCCTTGGGGATCCAGATGGTCCCGCGTGGCCCACGAGAACTGTTCGCCTTTTACGACGCACCGGACGCGCAGGCCGGGGACGAGGCCCAGCTGACCTTCAACGGAGACAACGGCAGCAGCGTGTACCCACTGCAAGGGGACTTCTCGCGGTACAGCTTTCAGCTCAACGTGGGGACGGCTCATCCACCCGGCTTGACGCAGCTCCGCGACCTGTTGAGCACGCGGATGCCCTGGTATTCC
Source organism: Myxococcales bacterium (assembly GCA_031408355.1). Classification (GTDB taxonomy): domain Bacteria; phylum Myxococcota_A; class Polyangia; order Polyangiales; family Polyangiaceae; genus PMG-095. The sequence goes on along the minus strand of JANNWK010000259.1, from coordinate 4,866 downwards.
GGCGACACCAGCCGCTTCGAATGGAGCGGAAACACCGAGTTTCACCCGGCCCTGGCGCAGCGCTTCGGTGAAGGGCGCGTCTGGCTCGCCGGAGATGCCGCACACTCAACCGGGCCGCTCGGCGCACAAAGCATCAACGTTGGGATGCATGAGGCCAATACGCTGGCCGGCAGCGTCATAGAAAAGCTCGGTGGGCAGACGTTCTCACTCGGGCTGAGCTACACCGAACAGCGCCGGCTCGAATGGTCTCGCCTGTTCGGAATGGGCGCCAGCGCCCCGAATCTGGCGCGTGCTCCTGCCTGGGTCAGGCAAAGCATCGCTCGACTCTTGCCGTCCCTGCCGGCTTCTGGCGACGATCTCGACGACCTACTCGAACAGCTGCGGGTCAGGACCGCTTGACACAGCTGGGTGCTGCGGAGGCGACGGGCGTTCCCGCAGCGAGCCGGCGTCCGCTCACTGAAGTGATCGCTGACGAACGTCGGCGGGGACGACGACGCCGTTGGCTTTGGTGGGTATTAATCCCCTGGCAGCGCTCCGCTTCGAGTAGCGCTCAGTGGCGAACGAAAGCCAAGACGATCTCGAGCGCGATCAGCGTGATCACCGCGACTTCGAGCAGCACCGAGCGCCTATGTTGGGACATCTCAACGAGTAGCTGGAGATTGTCCTGAATCATGCTCAGCTTCTGATCGAGAGCCCGATAGCGATCTTCGATCGCGAAGGAGTGCCTCAGGTCGCGGTACAGTCGATCCAGAGCCTCGTTGTCCCAAGCCAGCGCTGGCGCGTCGAGCAGAGAAAGTGTGTGCACGACTTGGGTACGCGTCGTCATGCCACGGCCAATGAATGACAGTAGATCCCGGTTCTTTCCGCGAAATCGTCCAGTCTCGGCGAGCCGCTGCGACGTCCCTTCAAGCTCGCTGACGAGCTGATCGATACTGTCCTCGTAATACTCCATGCCCACCGATTGCCCTATCGCTAGGGCGACGAGCTCCACGCTGCGCCCATCCAGCTCGGGCAAGACGACGCGGTCGAACTTGGCCGAGGGCACGCTGCCGGGCACAAGCTCGACCAGGAAGCTCTCCAATACTGGTGGATGCTTTTCGCCCCCAGCGCTCGTGAGCAGCCGAGCGAGGACGCGCTCTTTCTCGGCATTCGGTACGCCAATGAAGACCAGCACACCAAAATCGTGCGCGACCGCCCAAGAGCGCGGCTCATAGCGCACGACGACCGTCGTCTTAGATACCTTGACGCGCTCGGCCTCCGGCCCAAACAAGGACTCGGCGCTCTTGGGTAACACCGTGCCCGCGATGGCAAACGCCTCGACCGTAAGCGTGACCGACTCCATCCCGCCAGACTAGCCCAGGAACACCGCCGCGGGCGGCTTTGCAGTACGGTTCAGCGGTAGACTTCTCTACGGTGCGCGACCCTGACGATCACGACGCGCTTCTTTGCGTCGTCGATCTCGTAGACGACCCGGTAGTCCCCGTGGCGGAACCGGTACTTGTCGTCGCCGCTGAGTTTCTCAGCGCCGCGCGGCCGGGGCTCGTCGGTCAGTGCCTGCATCCTCTTCGTGACGGCGCGGCACTCCTTCTTTGGAAGTGCTGCGATCTCTTTCACGGCGGACTTGCGAACTTCGAGGCTATAGCTTGCCACGCTTGCGCAGGTCCTTGAGCATCTGTTCGAACGCGACGGTGGGTTCTTTGGCGCGGTCTCGGACCGCCTTCAGGTCGTCGGCGTCCTCGTTCAGGCTGCGCCGCACGGCGTCGTTAACGAGGTCCGAAACCGATCGGTCGGCTTCGACGGCTTTCAGCCGTAATGCCCGGTGAACTTCTGGTTCGAGATAGATGGTGGCGCGTTTTGCGAGGCCCATGACCGCACCATAGCGTTACAACGTCCAAACGTCAAAACGCCACTGAGAACTCCCTCCCTCCCTACCGCGGGGCGCAAGCCCGCCGCTAGTCACCCGGCAACAGAGTGAGCGCGAGCTTGACCAAGTCGTGCTGCGTCACGATGCCAAGCACTTGTTGTGCTCATCGACCACCGGCAGGCACCCAATGCGTTTGTCGAGTAGTAGCTGGCCTGCTTCTCGTAGAGACATACTGGGCGGGGCGCTCGTCAGCTCGCGGCTCATGACGTCGCGCACGTGGAACTTGTGCTTCAGCAGGGCGTCCTGTTCGCGCGCTGAGGGCAGCAGACTGCTCGCCGAGACGCGCAACAGATCGCGCTCCGTCAACATGCCCACGAGGTTCTCGCCGTCGGTGACCGGTGTGTGCCGGAAGCGCAGCACCTGCATGGTTTCCAGCAAGTGCGCGAGGTTTTCAGCCTCGTTCAACGTGTAAACGTTGCGCGTCATGATATCGCTCACTGTCTTCGGGGTCGCTGTCATCGGATAAACTCCTGGATCAAGAATCGCCTGAGGTTCCGTGGCTCGCCCCCGCGCCCGGCTGCGAAAAGTAGTGCTTCGCATAGGCGACGAGCTGGCCATCCGTCGGATGATCCACCGTCTCGACCCCGATGATCTTCGCTTCCAGCGCGCGGTTGTGCTCGGCCACGTACCTGATGAATTGAAGCTTCGCGGTCGAGGGTCCGACCACGAGCACACGCCCAGCGCCTTCGAGGGCGGCTGCGACGTCGTGGAAGAAGCGCTGCGGGTCATGGGGATGGTGGCTCTCGGCGGTGCCGCCCTTGGGATGACGATGCACGTGCCGCTCAGGCGCGAGCACACTGGCGTGCTCCGGAGCTTCGCCCGCTACCCCGAAGATCCGCGCTTCTTGATGATCGATCCAGACGACTGTTCGAAGTAGGTTCATGTTGGTGGCCCTTGCCCCACGTCAGCAAGACCCGTTCCAAACGATTTCTGGCGCCAAGTCTGGCTTCCCCCGGCTGTGCCGGACTTCTGGGCGCACGAATTGCGCCGCCAGAAATCCGCGCGCGCAAAGCGAGCGGAACGAGGCGCTGCCATCACGACACAGCCGGTCGGCCAGCGCCCGCTTCGAGCAGCGCCAGGACTCGTTCAACGGCCTGGACGTCTTGACCTCCCGTCGCCCGCACCTCGGCTTGGGTGGGGGCCTCATAGGCCAAGTCGACGCCCGGCAGGGTTCCCGGCTTGAGGCTGGCAGCGGCGTAGAGGCCTTTGGGGTCGCGCTTTCGACATTCCTCGAGCTCAGTCGTCACCCACACCTCGATGAAACGGGGCGCTAGCTCGCGCGCGCGACGCCGATACTCACGAAGATGGGCGGTCGCGGCAACGAGGACCGTCAGCCCCTGCCGAGCCAACTCTGCGGACAACCCGGCGAGCGCGGCGTAGAAGGCAGCCCTCGCCTCGTCCGAGTAACCGAGAAGCGGCGCTAGCAACCGCCGGACCACGTCCCCGTCGAGCAGGCAAGCAGTTGCCCCTCGCTCCCGCAAACGCCTGTGAACTTCCTCGGCGAGGGTAGATTTTCCCGAAGCTGGGAGACCCGTAAACCAGACCACGACCCCAGTCATCGAAACACTGCCTCAGCCAGCTCGGGATCGAAGCGCTCCGCGAGGAGCGCCGCCTCGATCAAAGACAATAGTCGCGCGCGAACGTCGCCGGCAAGGTTCGGATACCAAACAGGGCATGCCAGCACCAGCAAGCGCCAAGCGAGAAAAGGCGCAACCACAGAGAGCAGCTGGGCGTCGCCCGACCGAGCCAAGTACCGGTCCCAAAACTCACGCCAAAGCCCAGCGAAGGCGGCGCGCCAGCTTGCCGGATCCTCCAGCGCGAAGAAGACGTAGTTGACGGCCATGCACGCTACGTCATCGGCCGGATCGCCCATTGAGCCTCGGCTCGTATCCAGCACGTGAAGCGACGACTGCTCGTCGAACAGCACGTTGAACGGGTGAAAGTCGCCATGAATTCGTGCCAACCGCGGCGCCTGACGTTTGAGCTTCCAGCGCGCGTCCAAACAGCGCTGTTCGATGCGCTGCAGCCTGCTGGGGTCCGCTCCCGGAGTGCCGACCGGATAAGCGTCGACGATCCCGAAAATGCCTTCGCCTGCTCCCAGCAAGTCACGCAGGGAGCGCTGGTACACGGGCGCGCTGTCTTGGCGGTCAGCGTGCAGCAGAGCCAGGTAGTCGACCAGCACCCGAAGGCGATTAGTATCCGAGGCCTCCACCACGTGGGTCTTGGCGATGCGGCGCAGGTCTTCCGCGTAAGCGATGCCCGGTGCAAATTCGGTCAGCAGGTAGAATTCGGCGCTGTCCAGCAGTGACACGCTGCTGCCATCGCGTCGAAAAGCGCCGACATCCAGAGCGCGGGTATGTAGCGGGATGGAGGCGAAGCTGTCGGCGGCCAGCAGCAGTTCCGCCGCGCGGTCAGCCCGCCTGTCGTGTCCGAACTGATTCGCGCTCGACCCGTGCAGCACGAAGCGCCGCTCTTGACCCGCGACGTCGGCATCGATGCGGATCGGGATCCCATAGCCGACGGATTTGGCCGTGACCTGATGGCCTCGCGATGCCTCGTCAGGGCCAAGCGTGACGGCCTGCAGCACGCGAGCACCCGGCACCGCGCGCTGCACGATGCGAACCAGCTCCGGGTCGACGTCGCCTTGATGGAAGTCTATCGAAGTCACGGCTCAACCTCCTTGCGCGGCTTGGGTGGGGGAGATCGCAGGTAGATGAACCAGTAGACCAGCGCCACCAGCACGCCCCCGCCCAGGGCGTTGCCGAGCGTGACAGGCAGCAGGTTGTCGAGCAGAAAGGCTTGCCAAGTCAGGGTCGAGTAGGCGTCGGGCGTCGTAGCCAAAAGCTCCCAGAAGTCGAGGGGAGCGAAGCGCTTGATCAAGAGCGCGATCGGGAAAAAATACATATTGGCGACGCTGTGCTCGAAGCCGGCGGCGACGAAGG
>JANNWK010000258.1:0-4467 GCA_031408355.1 Myxococcales bacterium | reverse complement strand
CGCCGGCCGGCACGTCCAATGTGACGTCGTACGCCCCAAAATTAGCCGAAAACTCGGCGTGCGGGTGAAAGGCGAAGTGTGCAAACTGGCCATCGGGCATCAGTCGGGCGAGCTTCGGGAACCACTGCGCCACAAAGTGGTAGTCGGACGCGTAGCCTGTGCGCTCCACGATCTCCGGAAGCTTCACTTCGAACTCGACCTCCAGCGTGAGTCGCTTGTCCGGGTCGAGTGGCACGGGCAGAGGCACCCGCACGTCAGTCTCGTCACCCGGAGCGCCCGGGCTCTTGGCGCTACGAGACGGCCACAGGTCGGCCTGTAGTTCGCGCGCGAACAGGCGCTTCACGTCAATGTAGCCCCAGCTGGAACCGTGCTCACCGCTTCGACCCGCCCCGAACGGAGAGCGCAGGAACAGGCTCTCGTCGTTCTTGAAGGCGTTCATATACAAGTGGAAGTAAAGCTCGTTCAGCGACACCTGCGTGAAGTTGAAAAGCTCGATCGTGCCTCGGCCGATGACGCGGTGCTCGGTGCTGTCGAGCCGCGCGTGCAGGGTGTACGAGGCCACGTGCTGGGGCGGGCTGGGCTCTGCTGCGGACGCTGCTTGTGGCCCCAGCCCAAGCAGGCCCAAAAGCGAAAGCGCACCGGTCAAGCCGCGCAGCGGAGCCGGCCCGAACTTGAGTTCAGTGCTCCGAAAGCGTGATGACGCGTTGATCGAACAGGGTATAGAGGATCCGCAGCGCATCGAGTCGGTTCATACCACTGATGTCCAAGAGCTCCTCTACCGTCGACGAACCGTCGATGAGCGACAGCACAAATCCAGCTCGGTGGTCCAGGGAAAGCCAGCGGATCTGGTCGCTCGGTACCCCCACGCTGACGCGTTGTGAGAGGGCGCCGAGCCGAGCGCTGTACATCTGCGTCAAGACTTCCCGACAGCTCTGAGCGTAGCGCTGCGCATCGATATCGCCCGCGTCGGCTTCCAGCATGGCCTCGGCTACGACGAGCGCGCCGGTGAAATCGCCCATCGCGTAGCGGTCCTTCATTTCAGCCAACTCACCGCTTCGGGGGCTGGCTGGCGACGAAGCCACGAGGACGTTGGGGGGAGGGACGGCGCGCGCCACCTCGCCCAAATCCAGCTCCAGCACGGGATCGCGCGGATCCCGGCGCGCGTGAGCCGCCGAAGAATGGCTGCGCGAGGTGGCAGGCGCGGCTGGGCCCACGTCGTCGGCGAGCTCAAGGCCTGTCGGCTCGGCCGAGAGCGCGCCGGCGCTCCTGCCCGGACGTAGCGCAGGCGCCGGGGCGGCTACAGGCGAGGCGACATCCATCAGAGACACCGCGCGCGCGGCCCGCGGTGCTCTATCGAGCCCCATCGGATCCAAGGGTCTGACGGCCACGAGCGGCGGTTCACTCGCCAGTTGCGGCAAGGCGCGTAGCTCGGGGTCTGAAGTATCGGAAGCGCGCTGCTGGTCGCCCATGACCTGCCGGGCGTACACCTCCGCCGGCAACTCTGGGATCGCCGTGACACGATCGAAGGCGCTCTCCGACATGGGATCGTCCAGATCGAGGCCGGTCATGGGATCGTCGTCCCAGTTGGCGTCGATGTCCCCAACCTCCGGCGGCCGTGACGTCGGGCGGTACGGGCGTTGGGGCGGCCTTGAGGCTTCGCTCATGCGGGGCTCCGGATGCGGCTGCCTTAGCCGCGGGACACCACGCCCTTGAACATGCGCTGGGTACGCGCGAGCTGGTCGACCTGTTCCTTGACCTGGGCCGTGTCCTTGCTGGCGATTGCCGCACGCGTCTTGTCCACCGCTGTGCGTGCTTTGGCGATGGCGTCACGCCCGAAATCCGCTCCGCCAACGACGCGCTCGATCTCTGGGAACATCTTCTCGATCTCGGACATCAGCGTCTCGGCCTCTTGCTTGGCGCCCTCGAAGTTCTCGTCCGAACGGCGTTCGACCAGGTAGTCTTGCGCGCTCGACATCATGTTCTTGACTTCGTCCTGGGTGAGCCCGCTCGTGGCAGTGACCTGAATCGACTGGGCTTGTCCGTTCTCCAGATCCTTGGCGTGGACGCTGACGATGCCGTCCGTGTTAATCTCGAAGGTCACCTCGATCTCCACGTGGCCCTTGGGCGCGCGGCGCAGGCCCGTCAGGATGAACTCACCGAGCAGCTCGTTCTCAGCGGCCTGCTTGCTCTCGCCCTGCATTACCAGGATCTTCACCGCTGTTTGGTCGTCGCGGCTGGTGGTGAAGGTCTTGGTGCGGCTGGTTGGGACCGTGGTGTTCTGCGGGATGAGCTCCTCGAAATAGCTGCCGAAGGTCATGATGCCGAGCGCGTGCGGGGTGACGTCGAGCAGGATCATGTCCTGCTTTTCGTGGACCAGCGCGGCGCCTTGGATGGCCGCGCCCATCGCGACGACCTCGTCCGGGTGAACGCTCTTATTCGGCTCGCGACCGAAGAAAGCGGCCACCGCTTGTTGCACCACGGGCATGCGCGTCATGCCACCCACCAAGATCACGTCTTCTACCTCGCTGACGTCGAGTTTCGCGTCGCCGATGGCCTGCTTGCAGATGTCGATGGTCCGCTCGACCAGGTCCTCGGTCAGCTTTTCGAGCGCCTGGCGCGAGAGCGTGCGCTGCAAATGCAGCGCTTCGTTGCGGCCGGTGGAGATGATGAAGGGCAGGTTCACCTCGGTCTCGCGCACGCTGGAGAGCTCACACTTGGCCTTCTCGGCTGCGTCGCGCAGGCGCTGCAGCGCCATGCGGTCCTGCCGCAGATCGATTTGGTGTTCCTCCTGAAAGCCGCCGATCAACCAGTCGATGATGCGCGCGTCGAAATCTTCACCGCCCAGGAAGGTGTCGCCGGTGGTGCTGATCACCTTGAACACACCGTGCGAGCCGATCTCGAGGATACTCACGTCGAACGTTCCACCGCCAAGGTCGTAGACGGCGACCGTGCGGTCCATATCTTTGCCGTAGCCGTAGGCAAGCGCGGCGCTGGTCGGCTCGTTGATGATGCGGATCACGTCTAGGCCCGCGATAGCGCCGGCGTCTTTCGTGGCCTGCCGCTGGTTGTCGTTGAAATAGGCCGGTACCGTGACGACGGCCTTCTTGACCGGCTCGCCCAGGTAGTCCTCAGCGATGATCTTCATCTCCTGCAGAACGACTGAGCTGATCTCCGGAATCGAGTAGGTCTTGTCGCGGAGCTTGATGCGCACGTCGGCGTGCGGCCCCTCCACGATCGAGTAGCTGGACGTCATGATCGCGTTCTTGACCTGCGGGGAGTTCCACTTCCGCCCGATCAGGCGCTTGGCCGCGTACACCGTGTTCTCCGCGTTCGTGATGGCTTGCCGCTTGGCGATGTGGCCGACCAGTCGCTTGCCGGCCTCCGTCACCGCCACCACGCTGGGGGTTGTCTTGTACCCGCCTCGATTGGGGATGACGACGGACTGGTCTCCCTCGAGGATCGAGACGCAGGAATTGGTGGTCCCGAGGTCGATGCCAATGACGCGGTCCATATCTCGCCTTTCCGAAACTACGTAAAATGAGGGGAGCTAGCTAAGCAATGTCCGGACTGATGAGCAGGCTCGTCAGCCGAGGTCCCGCTGCAACCGGCGGATCCGATCGGCAATGGTACCATCCTTGGGCGCCAGCGTCGCGGCGCGGGCGAGCTCGCCCTCGGCGCTCTGCTTGAGACCGGCCTTTAGGTAGAAACGGGCCAGGGTCAGGCGGGCTTGGGGGTTGTCTGGTTCGGCCAAGACGGCCTGCTTGGCCCGCTCTCCGGCCTCTCGGACGTTGCCATCGCCAGCGAGCAGGCAATGGGCCAATCGTTCGTACAAACGCGGGCTGGGGTTGCCCTGAAGCGCTCGGCCATAGGACTTGGCGGCGGCAAGGTAGTTCTCGCTGCGTTCCTCGTACTCGGCTTGACTCAGGTAGCTGGCGGAAAGCTCGCTGCCGGCTCGGCCCGCCACTTCATTAAGTCGTGCGGCCAGCGCCGCATCATCAGGGGCCAACGACACGGCGATGCGAAGGGCATTGGCAGCCCCAACGGCGTCCCCCTTGGCCAACGCTTGGTTGGCGGCGTTGGTGTAGGTCTCCATCTGGCGAGCGCGCGCCGCCAGCACTCGCTCGCTGTAGCGGCGCTTCAGTTCGCTCGTCGCCCATTCTTGCCGCTCACCCACGTCGCGCAGCCTCTCGGCCTCGGTCTTGGCCCCAGCCAATGCCGTCGCAGCGCTATCGGGCGCAGGGGGCGGCGTGAGCCCCAGCTTGCGCGCCAAGGCACGGCGCCGCATCTCGGGCGAGCTTGGGCGGTGCGCCGAGGGGCGGAGCATGGGGTCTGAGGCCACGCGCGGCGGCTCGCGGGAGATGACGGGCTGGCTCGGGGACGCGGCCGGCTGCGCGCTCTCGGTAGCAGCGGGCTCGGGTTCGCTCGGCGGCGTGTTGCTGTCGGATGTGGTGTCGGTCTCCGGCGGCA